>NZ_MECT01000143.1:0-4996 GCF_001722145.1 Shigella sp. FC1544 | reverse complement strand
TAGTGCGCTGGGTTATCGCTCGCCACGGGAATATCTGCGGCAGCGGGCTTGTAATGGGTTAAGTGATAACAGATGTCTGGAAATATAGGGGCAAATCCACCCAGAGCATTACTAACCTGAACAATCAGGTCACTAATCTGGATACTCGCGTTACTAATATCGAAAACGGTATTGGCGACATTGTCACCACCGGTAGCACCAAGTACTTCAAGACCAACACCGATGGCGTAGATGCCAACGCCCAGGGTAAAGATAGCGTTGCTATTGGTTCTGGTTCCATTGCTGCCGCTGACAACAGCGTCGCACTGGGTACCGGTTCCGTTGCAGAGGAAGAAAATACAATCTCTGTAGGTTCTTCTACTAACCAACGCCGTATCACCAACGTAGCTGCCGGTGTTAATGCCACCGATGCGGTTAACGTGTCGCAGCTGAAATCTTCTGAAGCAGGCGGCGTGCGCTACGACACCAAAGCTGATGGTTCTATCGACTATAGCAATATCACCCTCGGTGGTGGCAACGGCAGTACGACTCGTATCAGCAACGTCTCCGCTGGCGTCAACAACAACGACGCGGTGAACTACGCGCAGTTGAAGCAAAGCGTGCAGGAAACGAAGCAATACACCGATCAGCGGATGGTTGAGATGGATAACAAACTGTCTAAAACTGAAAGCAAGTTGAGCGGTGGTATCGCTTCTGCAATGGCAATGACCGGTCTGCCGCAGGCTTATACACCGGGTGCCAGCATGGCTTCTATTGGTGGCGGTACTTACAACGGTGAATCGGCAGTTGCTTTAGGTGTATCGATGGTGAGCGCCAATGGTCGTTGGGTCTACAAATTACAAGGTAGTACCAATAGCCAGGGTGAATACTCCGCCGCACTCGGTGCCGGTATTCAGTGGTAATGATCCATTAAGTTAGTGTGACTAAGGGCAAACGCCAAATTGCCTGATGCGTTACGCGCATCAGGCAAGATAAGGCGCTCCGGGTCAACAATCTAAGGGCAATTCTCTGATGAGGATTGCCCTTTTCTTTACCAGACATCTCCCCCCACAAGAATTGGCCCTACCAATTCTTCGCTTATCTGACCTCTGGTTCACAATTCCCCAATTAAAACTCACATCAATATTGCCAATACATAACATTTAGTTAACCATTCATTGTCGTTATCCCTACACAACACAATTGGCAGTGCCACTTTTACACAACGTGTGACAAGGAGATGAGCAACAGACTCATTACACGATGTGCGTGGACTCTAGGAGACCTGCAATGAATCTCTGGCAACAAAACTACGATCCCGCCGGGAATATCTGGCTTTCCAGTCTGATAGCATCGCTTCCCATCCTGTTTTTCTTCTTTGCGCTGATTAAGCTCAAACTGAAAGGATACGTCGCCGCCTCATGGACGGTAGCAATCGCCCTTGCCGTGGCTTTGCTGTTCTATAAAATGCCGGTCGCTAACGCGCTGGCCTCGGTGGTTTATGGCTTCTTCTATGGTTTGTGGCCCATCGCGTGGATCATTATTGCAGCAGTGTTCGTCTATAAGATCTCGGTGAAAACCGGGCAGTTTGACATCATTCGCTCGTCTATTCTTTCGATAACCCCTGACCAGCGTCTGCAAATGCTGATCGTCGGTTTCTGTTTCGGCGCTTTCCTTGAAGGAGCCGCAGGCTTTGGCGCACCGGTAGCAATTACCGCCGCATTGCTGGTCGGCCTGGGTTTTAAACCGCTGTACGCCGCCGGACTGTGCCTGATTGTTAACACCGCGCCAGTGGCATTTGGCGCGATGGGCATTCCAATCCTGGTTGCCGGACAAGTAACAGGCATCGACAGTTTTGAGATTGGCCAGATGGTGGGGCGTCAGCTACCGTTTATGACCATTATCGTGCTGTTCTGGATCATGGCGATTATGGACGGCTGGCGCGGTATCAAAGAGACGTGGCCTGCGGTCGTGGTTGCGGGCGGCTCGTTTGCCATCGCTCAGTACCTTAGCTCCAACTTCATTGGGCCGGAGCTGCCGGACATTATCTCTTCGCTGGTATCACTGCTCTGCCTGACGCTGTTCCTCAAACGCTGGCAACCAGTTCGCGTATTCCGCTTCGGTGACTTGGGGGCGTCACAGGTTGATATGACGCTGGCCCACACCGGTTACACCGCGGGTCAGGTGTTACGTGCCTGGACACCGTTCCTGTTCCTGACCGCTACCGTAACACTGTGGAGCATCCCGCCGTTTAAAGCCCTGTTCGCATCGGGTGGTGCGCTGTATGAGTGGGTGATCAACATTCCGGTGCCGTACCTCGATAAACTGGTTGCCCGTATGCCACCAGTGGTCAGCGAGGCTACAGCCTATGCCGCCGTGTTTAAGTTTGACTGGTTCTCTGCCACCGGCACCGCCATTCTGTTTGCTGCACTGCTCTCGATTGTCTGGCTGAAGATGAAACCGTCTGACGCTATCAGCACCTTCGGCAGCACGCTGAAAGAACTGGCTCTACCCATCTACTCCATCGGCATGGTGCTGGCGTTCGCCTTTATCTCGAACTATTCCGGACTGTCATCAACACTGGCACTGGCACTGGCGCACACCGGTCATGCATTCACCTTCTTCTCGCCGTTCCTCGGCTGGCTGGGGGTATTCCTGACCGGGTCGGATACCTCATCTAACGCCCTGTTCGCCGCGCTGCAAGCCACCGCAGCACAACAAATTGGCGTCTCTGATCTGTTGCTGGTTGCCGCCAATACCACCGGTGGCGTCACCGGTAAGATGATCTCCCCGCAATCTATCGCTATCGCCTGTGCGGCGGTAGGCCTGGTGGGCAAAGAGTCTGATTTGTTCCGCTTTACTGTCAAACACAGCCTGATCTTCACCTGTATGGTGGGCGTGATCACCACGCTTCAGGCTTATGTCTTAACGTGGATGATTCCTTAATGATTGTTTTACCCAGACGCCTGTCAGACGAGGTTGCCGATCGTGTGCGGGCGCTGATTGATGAAAAAAACCTGGAAGCGGGCATGAAGTTGCCCGCTGAGCGCCAACTGGCGATGCAACTCGGCGTATCACGTAATTCACTACGCGAGGCGCTGGCAAAACTAGTGAGCGAAGGCGTGCTGCTCAGTCGACGCGGCGGCGGGACGTTTATTCGCTGGCGTCATGACACATGGTCGGAGCAAAACATCGTCCAGCCGCTAAAAACGCTGATGGCCGATGATCCGGATTACAGTTTCGATATTCTGGAAGCCCGCTACGCCATTGAAGCCAGCACTGCATGGCATGCGGCAATGCGCGCCACACCTGGCGACAAAGAAAAGATTCAGCTTTGCTTTGAAGCAACGCTAAGTGAAGACCCGGATATCGCCTCACAAGCGGACGTTCGTTTTCATCTGGCGATTGCCGAAGCCTCACATAACATCGTGCTGCTGCAAACCATGCGCGGTTTCTTCGATGTCCTGCAATCCTCAGTGAAGCATAGCCGTCAGCGGATGTATCTGGTGCCACCGGTTTTTTCACAACTGACCGAACAACATCAGGCTGTCATTGACGCCATTTTTGCTGGTGATGCCGACGGGGCGCGTAAAGCAATGATGGCGCACCTTAGTTTTGTTCACACCACCATGAAACGATTCGATGAAGATCAGGCTCGCCACGCACGGATTACCCGCCTGCCCGGTGAGCATAATGAGCATTCGAGGGAGAAAAACGCATGATTATTTCCGCAGCCAGCGATTATCGCGCCGCAGCGCAACGCATTCTGCCGCCGTTCCTGTTCCACTATATGGATGGTGGTGCATATTCTGAATACACGCTGCGCCGCAACGTGGAAGATTTGTCAGAAGTGGCACTGCGCCAGCGTATTCTGAAAAACATGTCCGACTTAAGCCTGGAAACGACGCTGTTTAATGAGAAATTGTCGATGCCGGTAGCACTGGCACCGGTGGGTTTGTGTGGCATGTATGCGCGTCGTGGCGAAGTTCAGGCAGCCAAAGCGGCGGACGCGCATGGCATTCCGTTTACTCTCTCGACGGTTTCCGTTTGCCCGATTGAAGAAGTCGCGCCAGCCATCAAGCGCCCAATGTGGTTCCAGCTTTATGTACTGCGCGATCGCGGCTTTATGCGTAACGCGCTGGAGCGAGCAAAAGCAGCGGGTTGTTCGACGCTGGTTTTCACCGTGGATATGCCGACACCGGGCGCACGCTACCGTGATGCGCATTCAGGTATGAGCGGCCCAAATGCGGCAATGCGCCGCTACTTGCAGGCGGTGACGCATCCGCAATGGGCGTGGGATGTAGGCCTGAACGGTCGTCCACATGATTTAGGTAATATCTCAGCTTATCTCGGCAAACCAACCGGACTGGAAGATTACATCGGCTGGCTGGGGAATAACTTCGATCCGTCCATCTCATGGAAAGACCTTGAGTGGATCCGCGATTTCTGGGATGGCCCGATGGTGATCAAAGGGATCCTCGATCCGGAAGATGCGCGCGATGCAGTACGTTTTGGTGCTGATGGAATTGTGGTTTCTAACCACGGTGGCCGCCAGCTGGACGGTGTACTCTCTTCCGCTCGTGCGTTGCCCGCTATTGCAGATGCGGTGAAAGGTGATATCGCCATTCTGGCGGATAGCGGAATTCGTAACGGGCTTGATGTCGTGCGTATGATTGCGCTCGGTGCCGACACCGTACTGCTGGGTCGTGCTTTCCTGTATGCGCTGGCAACAGCGGGCCAGGCGGGTGTAGCTAACCTGCTAAATCTGATCGAAAAAGAGATGAAAGTGGCGATGACGCTGACTGGCGCGAAATCGATCAGTGAAATTACGCAAGATTCGCTGGTGCAAGGGCTGGGTAAAGAGTTGCCTGCGGCACTGGCTCCCATGGCGAAAGGGAATGCGGCATAGTCGTTTGCGCCCCCGTTACTTTATTCGTACCCCTTATAATGGGGTGTTAGCCAGCCAGACCCGGCATGATTACTGCCCCCAGTCGTCCATGATCCGGGGGGTGATGTC
>NZ_MECT01000142.1:0-5012 GCF_001722145.1 Shigella sp. FC1544 | reverse complement strand
CTGTATGAATCCCGCCTGAAGGGAAAGCTGCACGTAATCAGCAAGCGATATACGCAGCGAATTGAGCGGCATAACCTGAATCTGAGGCAGCACCTGGCACGGCTGGGACGGAAGTCGCTGTCGTTCTCAAAATCGGTGGAGCTGCATGACAAAGTCATCGGGCATTATCTGAACATAAAACACTATCAATAAGTTGGAGTCATTACCGCCGACGCCAAAATCAGCCAGTTCGATCTCAATGCCATTGAAGCTGCAAGCCAGCTCGCAACAGATGACGATGAGATAGCCGCGCTGACCGTTGGCGGCTCATTGTTGCAGAACTCGAAAGTGCGCAAAGATGTGCTATCCCGCGGGCCGCACAGCCTGTATTTGGTGCAGGATGCGCAACTTGAACATGCACTGCCTCTCGATACCGCAAAAGCGCTGGCGGCAGCAATTGAAAAGATCGGCTTCGATTTACTGATCTTTGGTGAAGGTTCCGGCGACCTTTATGCCCAGCAGGTTGGCTTGCTGGTCGGAGAAATTCTGCAACTTCCGGTGATTAATGCAGTGAGTGCTATTCAGCGTCAGGGCAATACACTGGTGATTGAACGCACGCTTGAAGATGATGTTGAAGTTATTGAACTCTCTGTTCCAGCCGTGCTCTGCGTCACCTCCGATATTAACGTGCCACGCATTCCTTCGATGAAAGCCATTCTCGGCGCGGGTAAAAAACCGGTAAATCAGTGGCAGGCAAGTGATATTGACTGGAGCCAGAGCGCGCCACTTGCTGAACTGGTCGGCATTCGCGTACCGCCGCAAACAGAACGTAAGCACATCATTATCGATAACGATTCGCCGGAGGCCATTGCCGAGCTGGCGGAACATCTGAAGAAAGCCCTGAACTGAAGCCTACGGAGAAGAAACGATGAGTCAATTAAACAGCGTCTGGGTCTTTAGCGATAATCCTGAACGTTATGCTGAACTGTTTGGCGGCGCTCAGCAATGGGGCCAACAGGTGTATGCCATTGTACAAAATACCGACCAGGCGCAGGCAGTTATGCCTTATGGTCCAAAATGTATTTATGTTCTTGAGCAAAACGACGCGCTGCAACGCACTGAAAATTACGCCGAAAGCATTGCTGCCCCGCTGAAAGATAAACACCCCGCTATGTTGCTGTTGGCCGCGACGAAACGTGGTAAAGCTCTGGCAGCACGGTTAAGTGTGCAACTGAATGCGGCGCTGGTGAACGATGCCACGGCGGTGGATATTGTCGATGGTCACATTTGCGCCGAACACCGGATGTATGGCGGGTTAGCGTTCGCTCAGGAAAAGATCAACAGCCCGCTGGCGATCATTACCCTTGCACCCGGTGTTCAGGAACCGTGCACCAGTGATACCTCTCATCAGTGCCCGACAGAAACGGTACCTTATGTTGCTCCGCGTCATGAAATTCTCTGTCGCGAACGCCGTGCGAAAGCCGCAAGCAGCGTGGACCTGAGCAAAGCAAAACGTGTGGTTGGCGTCGGTCGTGGTCTGGCGGCGCAGGATGACCTGAAAATGGTCCACGAACTGGCGGCGGTGCTGAATGCTGAAGTCGGCTGTTCACGTCCAATTGCCGAAGGCGAGAACTGGATGGAGCGTGAACGTTATATCGGTGTCTCCGGCGTGTTGCTGAAATCCGATCTCTACCTGACGCTGGGGATCTCCGGGCAGATCCAGCATATGGTTGGCGGCAACGGCGCAAAAGTGATTGTCGCCATCAATAAAGATAAAAATGCGCCAATCTTCAATTATGCCGACTACGGTCTGGTGGGCGATATCTACAAAGTCGTCCCTGCCCTGATTAGCCAGTTGAGCCGCTAATTCCCCTTTCAACCACATCTCCCGCTGTAAACGCAGCGGGAAGGGAGCATAACGAATGTCGGATGACAAATTTGATGCCATTGTGGTCGGTGCGGACGTTGCTGGTAGCGTTGCCGCACTGGTCATGGCGCGAGCCGGACTGGATGTCCTGGTGATAGAACGCGGCGACAGTGCCGGATGTAAAAACATGACCGGCGGGCGTCTTTATGCCCACACACTTGAAGCAATCATTCCAGGCTTTGCAGTATCAGCGCCGGTAGAACGCAAGGTCACACGCGAGAAAATCTTCTTCTTAACCGAAGAAAGCGCCGTTACCCTCGATTTTCACCGCGAGCAACCAGATGTTCCGCAACACGCATCTTATACCGTATTGCGTAATCGTCTGGACCCGTGGTTGATGGAACAAGCCGAGCAGGCGGGCGCACAGTTTATCCCGGGCGTTCGCGTCGATGCGTTGGTTCGTGAAGGAAACAAGGTCACTGGCGTGCAGGCCGGGGATGATATTCTCCAAGCGAATGTGGTGGTTCTAGCTGATGGCGTAAACTCGATGCTTGGCCGCTCGCTGGGAATGGTTCCCGCTTCCGATCCGCATCATTACGCTGTTGGTGTTAAAGAGGTTATTGGCCTCACACCAGAACAGATCAACGATCGCTTTAATATTACGGGCGAGGAAGGTGCCGCCTGGCTGTTTGCCGGTTCCCCTTCTGACGGCCTGATGGGCGGGAGATTTCTCTATACCAACAAGGATTCCATATCCTTGGGGCTGGTTTGTGGATTGGGTGATATCGCCCATGCGCAAAAAAGCGTGCCGCAAATGCTGGAAGATTTTAAACAACACCCCGCCATTCGCCCACTAATTAGCGGCGGCAAACTGCTTGAATATTCCGCGCATATGGTGCCAGAAGGCGGTCTGGCAATGGTGCCGCAGATGGTTAACGATGGCGTGATGATCGTTGGTGACGCCGCAGGCTTCTGCCTGAATTTGGGTTTTACAGTTCGTGGCATGGATTTAGCCATTGCATCGGCTCAGGCTGCCGCCACAACGGTGATCGCCGCCAAAGAACGCGAGGATTTCTCCGCCAGCAGTCTGGCGCAATACAAACGTGAGCTGGAACAAAGCTGCGTCATGCGCGATATGCAGCATTTCCGCAAGATCCCGGCGCTGATGGAAAACCCGCGCCTGTTTAGCCAATACCCACGAATGGTCGCCGACATCATGAACGAGATGTTCACCATTGACGGCAAACCAAACCAGCCGGTACGCAAAATGATCATGGGACACGCGAAGAAAATTGGGCTGATCAACTTGCTGAAAGATGGCATTAAGGGAGCAACCGCGCTATGAGCCAGAACGCTACGGTTAACGTCGACATCAAATTAGGCGTCAATAAATTCCATGTTGATGAGGGCCACCCGCATATCATTCTGGCGGCAAATCCCGATATCAATGAATTCCGTAAATTAATGAAAGCTTGCCCTGCCGGACTTTATAAGCAGGATGACGCCGGCAACATTCATTTCGATTCCGCCGGTTGTCTGGAGTGCGGCACCTGTCGGGTGCTGTGCGGCAACACTATTCTCGAACAGTGGCAATATCCCGCAGGCACCTTCGGTATTGATTTTCGCTACGGCTAATCATGCATCCCACAGGCCCGCATCTCGGGCCTGATGTTCTGTTTCGAGAGTCCAAAATGAAAGTGACATTAACGTTCAACGAACAACGTCGTGCGGCGTATCGTCAGCAAGGGTTATGGGGCGATGCTTCACTGGCCGATTACTGGCAGCAGACCGCTCGTGCGATGCCAGACAAAATTGCCGTGGTCGACAATCATGGTGCAACGTACACCTATAGCGCGCTCGATCACGCCGCGAGCTGTCTGGCAAACTGGATGTTAGCGAAGGGTATTGAATCAGGCGATCGCATCGCATTTCAACTGCCTGGCTGGTGTGAATTTACCGTTATCTATCTTGCCTGCCTGAAAATCGGTGCGGTTTCCGTGCCGCTGTTGCCTTCCTGGCGGGAAGCAGAACTGGTGTCGGTGCTCAATAAGTGTCAGGCAAAAATGTTCTTTGCACCGACGTTGTTTAAACAAACACGTCCGGTAGATTTAATCCTGCCGCTGCAAAATCAGCTTCCACAACTACAACAAATTGTCGGCGTGGACAAACTGGCTCCCGCCACCTCTTCCCTCTCATTAAGTCCGATTATCGCCGACAATACCTCACTGACCACGGCGATAACGACCCACGGCGATGAATTAGCTGCGGTGCTGTTTACCTCCGGAACTGAGGGTCTGCCAAAGGGCGTGATGCTAACGCATAACAATATTCTCGCCAGTGAGCGGGCTTATTGCGCGCGACTGAATCTGACCTGGCAGGATGTCTTTATGATGCCTGCGCCACTTGGTCACGCAACGGGCTTTCTGCATGGCGTAAGGGCACCATTCTTAATTGGCGCTCGCAGCGTGTTGTTAGATATTTTCACTCCTGATGCGTGTCTCGCGCTGCTTGAGCAGCAGCGTTGCACCTGTATGCTAGGCGCAACGCCGTTTGTCTATGATCTTTTGAATGTACTAGAGAAACAACCCGCGGACCTTTCAGCGCTGCGTTTCTTTCTTTGCGGCGGTACCACAATCCCCAAAAAAGTGGCACGTGAATGCCAGCAGCGCGGCATTAAATTATTAAGTGTTTATGGTTCCACAGAAAGTTCGCCGCATGCGGTGGTGAATCTCGATGATCCTTTGTCGCGCTTTATGCACACCGATGGTTACGCTGCCGCAGGTGTAGAGATTAAAGTGGTCGATGACGCACGCAAGACCTTACCGCCAGGTTGCGAAGGTGAAGAAGCCTCGCGTGGCCCCAATGTGTTTATGGGGTATTTTGATGAACCTGAATTAACCGCCCGTGCGCTGGACGAAGAAGGCTGGTATTGCAGCGGCGATCTCTGCCGTATGGATGAGGCTGGCTATATAAAAATTACCGGACGCAAGGTGATGCTGCCAACTTACTGATTTAGTGTATGATGGTGTTTTTGAGGTGCTCCAGTGGCTTCTGTTTCTATCAGCTGTCCCTCCTGTTCAGCTACTGACGGGGTGGTGCGTAACGGCAAAAGCACTGCCGGACATCAGCGCTATCTCTGCTCTCACTGCCGTAAAACATGGCAACT
>NZ_MECT01000141.1:0-5034 GCF_001722145.1 Shigella sp. FC1544 | reverse complement strand
GCAGCGAATTGAGCGGCATAACCTGAATCTGAGGCAGCACCTGGCAAGGCTGGGACGGAAGTCGCTGTCGTTCTCAAAATCGGTGGAGCTGCATGACAAAGTCATCGGGCATTATCTGAACATAAAACACTATCAATAAGTTGGAGTCATTACCCGCAGTGACGGGTTAATTATCTGAAAGAATTTGTGAGGCTGTATCGGTTACTCATTGATTTGATAGTTTTACTCTCGGGAGAGTAATAGATATTTAATCTATTAACGGAAACCAGCCAGTTCCTTTCGATGCCTGAATTTGATTCCATAGTTTATCCGGAATGGTTAATTCATGAATAAGTTGTGTTCTCTTCATGAGAAGCATAACGTAAAGGGAAAAGCTCGATTAGACGGCAGGATTTGTCAGGGGTTATGAACGAAATTCATAAATCTGTTTGAGTGTTGCGATGAGTAGTGTAAGTTCGATATCCCCGCAATTTACAGTCCGATGAAGGAAAATGAATATCCATAATAAATATATCGGTTTATCCTGGCGTATATACCTACTTCGACGTATTTCCAATAGTTGCTAATTAAAGGCAGGTCATTATTATTCAGTCTGAATAATGAATTATTCACTGTCCGCAGAGTAAGAAATATAACTTAGGTATCTATTTAATGACTTGCACAAAAAGCTAAATTTTCACCCATAAATAAAAATATAATCCCGCGCCCAACCACCTGATGAGTGGCTACAGACACTGGATATATCAGGTGGCGGTGCACTTTCTTACATAAAGGTATTTCCTTTTCTGCGGAAAAGGAAACCGGGAAATCCCCGGTTTTTCTGACAAGCAGACGCCATTATTTGTGTCTGCCTATGTTCGTTAATTCGTTCATCAGGAAATTATCTCAATGTCACGTTATAAAACAGGTCATAAACAACCACGATTTCGTTATTCAGTTCTGGCCCGCTGCGTGGCGTGGGCAAATATCTCTGTTCAGGTTCTTTTTCCACTCGCTGTCACCTTTACCCCAGTAATGGCGGCACGTGCGCAGCATGCGGTTCAGCCACGGTTGAGCATGGGAAATACTACGGTAACTGCTGATAATAACGTGGAGAAAAATGTCGCGTCGTTTGCCGCAAATGCCGGGACATTTTTAAGCAGTCAGCCAGATAGCGATGCGACACGTAATTTTATTACCGGAATGGCCACCGCTAAAGCTAACCAGGAAATACAGGAGTGGCTCGGGAAATATGGTACAGCGCGCGTCAAACTGAATGTCGATAAAGATTTCTCGCTGAAGGATTCTTCGCTGGAAATGCTTTATCCGATTTATGATACGCCGACAAATATGTTGTTCACTCAGGGGGCAATACATCGTACAGACGATCGTACTCAGTCAAATATTGGTTTTGGCTGGCGTCATTTTTCAGGAAATGACTGGATGATGGGGGTGAACACCTTTATCGACCATGATTTATCCCGTAGTCATACCCACATTGGTGTTGGTGCGGAATACTGGCGCGATTATCTGAAACTGAGCGCCAATGGTTATATTCGGGCTTCTGGCTGGAAAAAATCGCCGGATATTGAGGATTATCAGGAACGCCCGGCGAATGGCTGGGATATTCGTGCTGAGGGCTATTTACCCGCCTGACCGCAGCTTGGCGCAAGCCTGATGTATGAGCAGTATTATGGCGATGAAGTTGGGCTGTTTGGCAAAGATAAACGCCAGAAAGATCCACATGCGATTTCCGCTGAAGTGAATTACACGCCTGTGCCTCTTCTGACCCTGAGTGCCGGGCATAAGCAGGGCAAGAGTGGTGAGAATGACACTCGCTTTGGCCTGGAAGTTAATTATCGGATTGGCGAACCTCTGGAGAAACAACTCGATACAGACAGCATTCGCGAGCGTCGAATGCTGGCAGGCAGCCGCTATGACCTGGTTGAGCGTAATAACAACATCGTTCTTGAGTACCGCAAATCTGAAGTGATCCGTATTGCTCTGCCTGAGCGTATTGAAGGCAAGGGCTGTCAGACACTTTCCCTCGGGCTTGTGGTCAGCAAAGCAACTCACGGACTGAAAAATGTGCAGTGGGAAGCGCCGTCATTACTGGCTGAAGGTGGCAAAATTACCGGTCAGGGTAGTCAGTGGCAAGTAACGCTCCCGGCTTATCGTCCAGGCAAAGACAATTATTATGCGATTTCTGCGGTTGCCTACGATAACAAAGGCAATACCTCAAAACGCGTGCAGACAGAGGTGGTCATTACCGGAGCTGGTATGAGCGCCGATCGCACGGCGTTAACGCTTGATGGTCAGAGCCGTATTCAAATGCTTGCTAACGGTAATGAGCAAAAACCGCTGGTGCTGTCTCTGCGCGACGCCGAGGGCCAGCCAGTCACGGGCATGAAAGATCAGATCAAGACTGAACTAACTTTCAAACCGGCTGGAAATATTGTGACTCGTTCCCTGAAGGCCACTAAATCACAGGCAAAGCCAACACTGGGTGAGTTCACTGAAACTGAAGCTGGGGTGTATCAGTCTGTCTTCACTACCGGAACGCAATCAGGTGAGGCAACGATTACTGTTAGCGTTGATGGCATGAGCAAAACCGTCACTGCAGAATTGCGCGCCACGATGATGGATGTGTCGAAGTCTACTCTGAGCGTGAATGAACTCTCAGGAGATGTGGTTGCTGATGGTCAGCAATCCCACACGCTGACGCTTACTGCGGTGGATACTGATGGTAACCCGGTGACGGGAGAGGCCAGCCGCTTGCGATTTGTTCCGCAAGACACTAATGGTGTCACCATTGGTACAATTTCGGAGATAAAACCAGGCGTTTACAGCGCTACGGTTTCTTCGACCCGTGCCGGAAACGTTGTTGTGCGTGTGTGCGTGCTTTCAGCGAGCAGTATCAGCTGGGCACATTACAACAAACGCTGAAGTTTGTTGCCGGGCCGCTTGATGCAGCACATTCGTCCATCACCCTGAATCCTGATAAACCGGTGGTTGGGGGTACAGTTACGGCAATCTGGACGGTAAAAGATGCCTATGACAACCCTGTGACCAGCCTCACGCCGGAAGCGCCGTCATTAGCGGGTGCCGCTGCTGTAGGTTCTACGGCATCGGGCTGGACAAATAATGGTGATGGGACGTGGACTGCGCAGATTACTCTCGGCTCTACGGCGGGTGAATTAGAAGTTATGCCGAAGCTAAATGGACAGGATGCGGCAGCAAATGCGGCAAAAGTAACCGTGGTGGCTGATGCGTTATCTTCAAACCAGTCGAAAGTCTCTGTCGCAGAAGATCACGTAAAAGCCAGCGAAAGTACAACCGTGACGCTGGTGGCGAAAGATGCGCATGGCAACGCTATCAGTAGTCTTTCGTTGTCGGCAAGTTTGACGGGGACCGCCTCTAAAGGGGCGACCGTTTCCAGTTGGACCGAAAAAGGTGACGGTTCCTATGTTGCTACGTTAACTACAGGCGGAAAGACGGGCGAGCTTCGTGTCATGCCGCTATTCAACGGCCAGCCAGCAGCCACCGAAGCCGCGCAGTTGACGGTCATCGCCGGAGAGATGTCATCAGCGAACTCTACGCTTGTTGCGGACAATAAGGCTCCGACCGTCAAAACGACGACGGAACTCACCTTCACCGTGAAGGATGCGTACAGGAACCCGGTCACCGGGATGAAGCCAGATGCACCAGTGTTTAGCGGTGCCGCCAACACGGGGAGTGAGCGTCCTTCAGCAGGAAACTGGACAGAGAAAGGTAATGGGGTCTACGTGTCGACCTTAACGCTGGGATCTGCCGCGGGTCAGTTGTCTGTGATGCCGCGAGTGAACGGCCAAAATGCCGTTGCTCAGCCACTGGTGCTGAATGTTGCAGGTGACGCATCTAAGGCTGAGATTGGTGATATGACAGTGAAGGTTAATAACCAACTGGCTAATGGACAGTCTGCTAACCAGATAACCCTGACCGTCGTGGACAGCTATGGTAACCCGTTGCAGGGGCAAGAAGTTACGCTGAATTTACCGCAGGGTGTGACCAGCAAGACGGGGAATACAGTAACAACCAATGCGGCAGGTAAAGCGGATATTGAGTTGATATCAACCGTTGCAGGGGAACTTGAAATCGCGGCCGCGGTGAAAAACTCTCAGAAGACGGTCACGGTGAAATTCAACGCGGATGCCAGCACCGGTCAGGCAAACCTGCAGGTAGACACCGCCGTTCAAAAAGTAGCAAACGGCAAAGATGCCTTTACGCTGACGGCGACCGTTGAGGATAAAAATGGTAACCCTGTTCCAGGGAGCCTGGTGACCTTTAATCTGCCCCGGGGTGTCAAGCCGCTTACAGGCGATAATGTCTGGGTGAAAGCCAACGATGAGGGGAAAGCCGAGTTGCAGGTGGTTTCAGTGACTGCCGGAACGTATGAGATCACGGCATCGGCGGGGAATAGCCAGCCTTCGGATACGCAGACTATAACGTTTGTAGCCGATAAGGCTACCGCAACCGTCTCCGGTATTGAGGTGATTGGCAACTATGCGCTGGCGGACGGCAAAGCCAAACAAACGTATAAAGTTACGGTGACTGATGCCAATAACAATTTGGTGAAAGATAGCGACGTGACGCTGACTACCAGCCCGGCTTCGTTAAACCTGGAACCGAATGGCACTGCGACAACGAATGAGCAAGGGCAGGCTATTTTCACCGCTACCACTACTGTTGCGGCGACATACACACTCAAGGCGCAAGTGAGTCAGACCAACGGTCAGGTATCAACGAAAACTGCCGAATCTAAATTCGTTGCGGATGATAAAAACGCGGTACTCACCGCATCATCTGATATGCAATCTCTGGTGGCGGATGGGAAATCGACTGCGAAGCTGGAGGTGACACTGATGTCGGCAAACAACCCCGTTGGGGGGAATATGTGGGTCGACATTCAGACGCCGGGTAAGCGTCAACGGAGCACCGTATTGACGCTTATTTATTGGTGAGTGCTACGTTCCATGGCAGGAGTTCGTCAACACGGTTGGAAGGCCATTCCGGCAG
>NZ_MECT01000140.1:0-5167 GCF_001722145.1 Shigella sp. FC1544 | reverse complement strand
TAGTGCGCTGGGTTATCGCTCGCCACGGGAATATCTGCGGCAGCGGGCTTGTAATGGGTTAAGTGATAACAGATGTCTGGAAATATAGGGGCAAATCCACTCTGTCGCAGGTGAACTGGCACCAGCTGGCACATATAACTCACCAACTTTCGTCGCCGCCTGGCCGCATGTATTGAACATTAACAGCAATAAAAGACATAAAACATGACGAAGGATTTTCATTTTAAATATACTCAAAAGTTGCTGTCAGGCTGGCGGTGAAATCACCGATGGTTACATCACGACCGCTTTTCGCCTGGATCCAGCCCGGAAATTAATATCATTGTTGCCGTTGGTAAGCGCAAAGGTCGCCCCGGTGGTGTTGTTAATATCCACCCGCTTGCCGTCGAGCGTTTCCATCCCTATCCCCACGCCCTGCGCGGTGGAGGTGTCATCGACTGCCAGAAAACCCGGCTGACCGCTGTCTTCGGTGCCGCTCAGCGTGACTTTGACGTTGTATCCCGCCGGCCCTTTGCAGTCTTTCAGCTTAAACACAACCGGCAGATGCGCGGACTGCCCAGATACCATCAAATCCCGGTTGCTGACGGTGGGAAAATGGATTTCTGCCAGGTTGGCACCATCCACCACCAGCGTGCAGGATTTACTCTGCAGGTTGCCGTAAAAATGCAGGTTGTTGTCGACTGCCTGTGCTCCTGTGCTGGCGGTCAGCAGCAGGCCTGCTAACAGCGCATAACCGGGTGAATAAATGTGTGCTGTTTTCATTGGTAATCCACCCGTAAGGTTGCGTAAGCAGAAAAGGTCGTGTCCGTCAGCACCGCATCAGCCGCTTTGACCGGTACCGCCTCCAGCTTTGGCTTCTGGCTAAAATCGGTGGCGTTAATGGAAAGCGGCTCGTTGAGCTTAAAACGCTGACCGTCATGCTGAAGCTCAATTCCGAAGCCCGGTACATCCGTCTCAATAGCAGAGTCGTTGTAGGAGGTGGCAGTCCCCGTCCAGGAGAGTGTCATATTCCACTCGGGATCGCGGACATCCGAGTCGCAGCTCAGTTCGTAGTCCACTTTCTGACGACCATAATTGCCATCAATGCTGTCGATAATGAGATCGCGAAATTGCACTTCGATGGTTTGCCCGCCGCTGATGCTACAGGCGGGCGGCGACATCAGCGTACCGTGGAATGTGATGTCATCTTCCGCCGCCAGCACAGCCCCGCAACCAGCGCACAGTAAAAGGAGCAGGAATTTTTTCATTGGTAATCCACCACCATGGTCATCGTGGCGTTAAACTCCGACGGCGTCAGTTGCACCCCGCTCTGTTTTACCGGCACCGCTTTCAGCTGAGGCTGAGTGTTGACATTAAAAGGCGTCCAGTTATTTTCACCAACTGCAAACAGGGAGTTGTCGGCGGCGTTTTCTATCCGCACCCCCAGGCCGGCGATATCCGTGCTGAGAACCGTTTCTCCGTTGATCACGGCGGTATTGCCTTTGAGCTGCATCCGTAAGTCATCGCTGACTTTATTACCGCAGTTGAGGGTGTATTTCGCATCCTGTTGGTAATTGGTACCATCGATCCTGTTGATTATCACATTGCCAAATTTCACAGCGCTTCCCTTCACGGAGCAAGGCGGCGGTCCATCGACCAGGATTCGCAGCGTCAGATCCACCTGTTTGATATCACTGCCAGCAACAGCCAAACCGCTGATGCCCCATCCGGCCAGCACCAGCAACCCTGCGCCCGCTACAAACTTGTGACTCATAAGTCCCTCCCGGCATCAGCCTTTGCGGCTCTGCTCTTCATCCACCTGGCAGCTGTTGCCGGTGCATTTGAAGTACAGCGGCATCCGCGCGCCGTAGTCGTTGATGTAAGTCAGCACCGGCACGCTGTCCATCTTCGCATTCAGCGGTGCGGAGGTTTTCGGCTCCATCATCAGCGGTGTGAATCCCGCCGGCGGGTTGCCGCCTTTTTTAGCGCTGGCGTTGCTGATGATCACGTAGTACGGCGTCGGGTTATTGACGGTGAAGTCCTGGCCGTTACGGATGAGCGTCACCTTATGCTGCCACGGACTTTTCATGCTGGTGTTCTCCAGCGCCTTCGGTCGCCAGAACAGTTTGATACGCGTCTGCAGCGCAATCTGCAGTGTGTTCGGTTTATTTGATTTCGGCAGAATTTCGCGCACGTTGAAATAGAACACGCTCTCGCGGTCGGCCGGCAGTTTGTTGATATCCGGCAGCCCCTGCACCTTCACCTGGCCGTTCATCATCGCATCGATGCGCTGCACTGGCGGAAGCACCGCAAGCGGCGAGCTGATTTTGTTGCCCTTTGCATCCTCTATCCAGCTCTGCGCCAGATAAGGCAGTGTGGGATCGTTGTTGCGCAGCGTGACGCTGATGGACTTGTCGCTTTCGTTAAACACCAGCCGTGTCCTGTCGGGCGTCACCGAAGCGTGGCTGGAGAAACTGACCGCTGTCGCCAGCAGCGCCAGTGCCGGGACAACGATTTTTGCAGTGTTAGTCAGATTAAACATGTATCATTCCTTAATCACGTTACTGGTTTACTGAAATTGAAGTCGGTGGTTCCGTTGGCGTCACCCGCTGTGTCTGTTCCTGAATCGCCGGTTTGACCGCCGGCGAAGTGATAGGTGCTACATTGCCTTTATGCTGGCATGGCAGTAACAAGCCGTTAAACAGATCGGCAGGCAGCGGGTCCGGCAGGTTGATATCGCAATGCGCAACACCACTCCAGAACACACTCATGTGTTCGCCAGGTTTCACCCCAGCCAGATAAACATTGCCGTCATCATCGACAAGGCCCACTGTCTGCTCGTTATCATTTTTTACTTCTGCGCCAAACGGAGGATGGCTGCCGTCGCTCAGGCGCAGCACCGCCATCGCTTTTTGTCCGCTAATGACAGCAAATTTACGGTAGCCAATGGCACCTTCAGTTAGCGTGGCTTGCACCACCGACTGGGTTGCTTCAGCGTTTTCAGGCAATCTGTTGAGGTCGATATACGCCTGATTGCGGTAATAGTTATTGACGTCAGAAACGACGGCTTTACCAAACATATTGGTATAAACAGCAGCCCCGTTACCTTCCACCGGAACATCGGCAACGCCATCGGCATCAATCAACAAGCGTGTCCCGCCCATATTCTGGGTACGGTGAAGTGCGCCACCGTGGGCAGTAAGCGTTGCGCCGCCCTGTAACGACAAGCCCGCAGAGGTGTATTGCCCTTCATGGTAGTTCGCACTGAGGTCAACCTGCGCCAGCGAACCATCATGGCTGTAATAGCCGTCAACGCTGGTGTGTTTGTCACTGGTGCCGACGTTCAACTGATAGTGAGTCGCGTCATCGACACGGCTGAAATAACCGACCTGACTGCTGTCCGTCCCACTGCCATAGTTACCGTTATAGCTAACGGTACTGTTGTCGCCCCACGGCATACTGAGCGAAATGTACATGCCTTTGTCGGCCTGGTTGTCATACTCGTAACGGTAGCCAGTCATCGAGATGCTGACATTACGAATACTGCCCATATTGAAATAGTGCGAGAGCATGATGTTGTAGTTTATCTGCTCCTCGCGATCCCAGTAGGTATGGCGGGTATAGTTGAGATAAACCGAAACACCCGCATCGCGGAAGTTCTGGTTATAAGTGGCGGTGTACATCTCTTTGTCGTTGCCCGTGCGTACCATTCCGCTGTCACTGGCATCCAGATACTCGCTCATGGTCATAAAGTTCTCTTCCGAGAAGCGATATCCAGCAAAAGTAACGCGGCTGTTGAGCTGGTCAAAGTCTTTGGAATAACTCACACGGAAGGAGTTACCGTCCAGCGAACCTTTGCCATAAGCGGTGTCTTTATCCAGTTTGGTGTGCGAGTGAGTAACATCAAACGCGACCGCGCCGAATGTAGACAAATCGCGACCGACGCCAAGCGCCGCAGACTGATAGTTTTCATCTCCCAGTGCGCCGCCATATAACGACCAGCCGTTAGCGATCCCCCAGGAAGCTTCAGCACCAGAAAAAATTCACCCTCGACATGGTGTCCCCACTCTTGCGGACGGCCCATCATGATCTTATAGCGAATCTGACCTGGACGAGTGAGGTATGGCATCGAGGCGGTGCTGATGTCATATTCCTGCACCTGGCCGTTCTGTTCTTCAATGCGAATATGCAACGTACCGGAGACAGAATCACCAAGATCCTGAATACGAAACGGTCCAGCCGGAACCTGCGTTTCGTAAATCACACGCCCCATCTGGCTGACGGTCACTTTTGCTGTGGTGTGTGCCACGCCGGAAATGTCTGGCGCGTAGCCGCGCAGATTGGGAGGCAACATTTGATCGTCAGTACTGACACTGCCACCAACATAGTTAAAACCATCAAAAATATCGGATCTGAGGTAATCCTCGCCCAGCGCCAGTTTGGCTTTTAATGATGGTAACGCCCGCCAGGCATAGTAGCGACTCCACTCCCATTTTTTTTGAGTTTCATCGCCGCTGAATTCATCGTCATCATTACTGCGAGTATGTTGATAGTTAGTCTGCCAGTCAGCACGCATACGCCACGGCCCCAGGTTAACCCCGACCGTCCCGTTGCCGCTGATCTCGTTACTATCATCACCGCCATTTTCTTCGTGCCGGGTTTGTGCGTTGATGCTGTAGTCCGCGACGATCCCGGAGATGCCGTCATCCCAACGTGAAGGCGGATCCCAGTCGGGATAAGTATATTCGAGGTAAGCCTGTGGCAATGAAATGACTAATGCGGACTGGCTTAAATCAGCCTTAATTTCCATGCCTTCCAGTTGACCGGATTTCAGGCATTTAGCATCGTGGCTCCATTGCAGATTTTTCGCCACGTCGGTAATGCTGCCAACTTACTGATTTAGTGTATGATGGTGATTTTAAGGTGCTTGCGTGGCTTCCATTTCCATCAGATGCCCTTCCTGCTCCGCTACTGAAGGCGTGGTGCGTAACGGCAAAAGCACTGCCGGACATCAGCGCTATCTCTGCTCTCATTGCCGTAAAACATGGCAACTACAGTTCACTTACACCGCCTCTCAGCCCGGTACGCACCAGAAAATCATTGATATGGCCATGAATGGCGTCGGATGTCGCGCCAGTGCACGCATTATGGGCGTTGGCCTCAACACGGTTTTCCGTCACTTAAAAAA
>NZ_MECT01000139.1:0-5259 GCF_001722145.1 Shigella sp. FC1544 | reverse complement strand
ACTGTTACGACAACGCTCCGATGGAAAGCTTCTGGGGAACGCTGAAAAATGAGAGCCTGAGCCACTATCGTTTTAATAACCGGGATGAAGCCATCTCAGTAATACGGGAATACATTGAGATTTTCTACAATCGTCAGCGTCGTCACTCTCGTCTGGGGAATATCTCCCCGGCAGCCTTCAGGGAAAAATATCATCAGATGGCTGCTTAAAAAAAGAACAAATGGTAGTGTCCGCTATTGCCAGTACACCTCAGCGCTCGCGGTTCTATAAACACGCATTTTATCTTCCTCAAAGTAAACCCCAATAATCCCGTGTCATCACAAATCATTTATTATGTTATGTTTTATGGTACGCTTTAAAAAGCGTAATCATACCCTTACTTGTAAATCACCGGCGCTTCTTACAGTTGTAAGAATAACATCACAAATGTCGCGACTCTCTCTGATTACCACGAATCAATATTTATCATATTCTTCTTTTCGTCCTCACTACTTACCATGCAGAAAGGAATTGGAAGTGGCGATGAAATGATTTTCAGCACTTGATACAGGATTTTAAAAATATCGAGTGCAGCTACGACGATATTTTGCGGGTTATTTATAGAAGATATTACGCCTTAAATAAACGCTAAATTAACACATATTTAATTAACTAATAGGTATTGCTATGTCAACTCCACTTCAAGGAATTAAAGTTCTCGATTTCACCGGTGTGCAATCTGGCCCATCTTGTACTCAAATGCTGGCCTGGTTTGGCGCTGACGTTATTAAAATTGAACGTCCCGGCGTTGGTGACGTAACGCGTCACCAGCTGCGAGATATTCCTGATATCGATGCGCTTTACTTCACCATGCTTAACAGTAACAAACGTTCTATTGAGTTAAATACCAAAACAGCGGAAGGCAAAGAGGTAATGGAAAAGCTGATCCGCGAAGCTGATATCTTAGTCGAGAACTTTCATCCAGGGGCCATTGATCACATGGGCTTCACCTGGGAGCATATTCAAGAAATCAATCCACGTCTGATTTTTGGTTCGATCAAAGGGTTTGATGAGTGTTCGCCTTATGTGAATGTAAAAGCCTATGAAAACGTTGCTCAGGCAGCGGGTGGCGCGGCATCCACTACGGGTTTTTGGGATGGTCCGCCGCTGGTAAGCGCTGCAGCGTTGGGTGACAGCAACACCGGAATGCATTTGCTGATCGGTTTACTTGCTGCTTTGCTGCATCGCGAAAAAACGGGGCGTGGGCAACGAGTCACTATGTCAATGCAGGATGCCGTATTGAACCTTTGCCGCGTGAAATTACGTGACCAGCAGCGTCTCGATAAATTGGGTTATCTGGAAGAATACCCGCAGTATCCGAATGGTACATTTGGTGATGCAGTTCCCCGCGGTGGTAATGCAGGTGGTGGCGGTCAGCCTGGCTGGATCCTGAAATGTAAAGGCTGGGAAACCGATCCTAACGCCTATATTTATTTCACTATTCAGGAGCAAAACTGGGAAAACACCTGTAAAGCCATCGGCAAACCAGAATGGATTACCGATCCGGCATACAGTACAGCCCATGCCCGACAGCCACATATTTTCGATATTTTTGCTGAAATCGAAAAATACACTGTCACTATTGATAAACATGAAGCGGTGGCCTATTTGACTCAGTTTGATATTCCTTGTGCACCGGTTTTAAGTATGAAAGAAATTTCACTTGATCCCTCTTTGCGCCAAAGTGGCAGTGTTGTTGAAGTGGAACAACCGTTGCGTGGAAAATATCTGACCGTTGGTTGTCCAATGAAATTCTCTGCTTTTACGCCGGATATTAAAGCTGCGCCGCTATTAGGTGAACATACCGCTGCTGTATTGCAGGAGCTAGGTTATAGCGACGATGAAATTGCTGCAATGAAGCAAAACCACGCAATCTGATATTAACGGGGGCTTCTGGCTCCCAATTTATAAAAATTTCGAGGTTATTAATCATGTCAGATCAACTTCAAATGACAGATGGTATGCATATCATCGTTGAAGCATTAAAACAGAATAATATTGACACTATTTATGGTGTTGTAGGTATTCCTGTGACGGATATGGCACGCCATGCCCAGGCGGAAGGCATTCGTTATATTGGTTTTCGTCATGAGCAGTCGGCAGGCTATGCCGCTGCGGCAAGCGGTTTTCTTACCCAAAAACCGGGGATCTGCCTGACAGTTTCTGCGCCAGGATTCCTCAATGGTTTGACGGCATTGGCCAACGCAACGGTAAATGGTTTTCCGATGATCATGATTAGCGGCTCCAGCGACCGCGCGATCGTCGACCTACAGCAAGGTGATTATGAAGAGCTGGACCAAATGAATGCGGCAAAACCGTATGCCAAAGCAGCATTTCGCGTTAATCAGCCGCAGGATCTTGGCATTGCATTGGCACGCGCTATCCGGGTCTCTGTATCGGGTCGCCCTGGCGGAGTTTATCTTGATTTGCCAGCAAATGTCCTGGCCGCGACGATGGAAAAAGACGAAGCGTTAACCACGATTGTTAAAGTTGAAAATCCGTCGCCAGCATTATTGCCATGCCCGAAGTCAGTCACTAGCGCAATTTCGCTTTTAGCAAAAGCTGAACGGCCATTAATTATCCTTGGCAAAGGCGCGGCGTATTCACAAGCTGATGAACAGCTTCGTGAATTTATTGAAAGTGCTCAGATTCCATTCCTGCCAATGTCTATGGCGAAAGGGATCCTTGAAGATACGCATCCACTTTCTGCGGCAGCTGCGCGTTCGTTTGCCCTGGCAAATGCTGACGTTGTCATGCTTGTTGGTGCACGACTGAATTGGTTATTGGCACACGGTAAAAAAGGATGGGCGGCAGATACACAGTTTATTCAACTGGATATTGAACCGCAGGAAATTGACAGCAACCGCCCCATTGCTGTGCCAGTCATTGGTGATATTGCATCCAGTATGCAAGGTATGCTGGCAGAACTGAAACAAAACACATTTACGACTCCACTGGTATGGCGCGATATTTTAAATATCCACAAGCAGCAAAATGCACAAAAAATGCATGAAAAATTAAGTACAGATACTCAACCATTAAATTACTTTAATGCATTAAGTGCTGTGCGCGACGTATTGCGCGAGAACCAGGATATTTATTTAGTTAATGAAGGTGCAAATACCCTGGATAATGCACGAAATATTATTGATATGTATAAACCACGTCGTCGTCTGGATTGTGGTACCTGGGGTGTCATGGGCATCGGTATGGGCTATGCCATCGGTGCTAGCGTGACTTCTGGTTCTCCGGTTGTCGCCATTGAAGGTGATAGTGCTTTTGGTTTCAGTGGGATGGAAATTGAAACGATTTGTCGATATAACCTGCCGGTGACGATCGTTATTTTTAATAATGGCGGCATCTACAGAGGAGACGGTGTTGATCTCAGTGGCGCTGGTGCACCATCACCAACGGATCTGTTGCACCATGCAAGGTATGACAAATTAATGGATGCGTTTCGTGGCGTTGGCTATAACGTCACCACGACAGATGAACTTCGTCATGCTTTAACCACCGGTATTCAGTCGCGCAAACCGACCATTATTAATGTGGTCATCGACCCTGCAGCAGGAACTGAAAGTGGCCATATTACCAAACTTAACCCAAAACAAGTCGCTGGTAATTAAATACTGACATCGTCTCCTCTTGCCAACTCATTATGCGATGGTGAGGGGACCCTTATCGGGAATACTATTATGCTAACATTTTTTATTGGCGATTTATTGCCTATTATCGTAATCATGCTGTTGGGTTATTTTAGCGGCAGACGAGAAACTTTTTCAGAAGATCAAGCCCGCGCATTTAATAAACTGGTATTAAACTACGCGCTTCCTGCGGCTCTATTTGTATCTATTACTCGGGCAAACAGGGAAATGATTTTTGCGGACACTCGTCTGACCCTTGTATCACTTGTGGTTATTGTCGGATGTTTCTTTTTCTCCTGGTTCGGTTGCTACAAATTTTTTAAACGTACCCATGCAGAAGCAGCTGTATGTGCATTAATTGCAGGTTCACCTACCATTGGATTCCTGGGGTTTGCAGTTCTCGATCCTATTTATGGTGATTCCGTATCAACAGGTTTAGTGGTAGCAATTATTTCTATTATTGTTAACGCAATTACTATTCCTATTGGTCTGTATTTGCTGAATCCTTCTTCAGGAGCGGATGGTAAGAAGAATAGTAATCTGAGTGCATTAATTTCTGCGGCAAAGGAGCCAGTAGTATGGGCACCTGTTCTGGCAACGATCCTGGTGTTGGTTGGGGTAAAAATTCCGGCAGCATGGGACCCAACCTTTAATCTGATTGCGAAGGCTAACTCAGGGGTAGCGGTATTCGCTGCGGGGTTGACTCTGGCTGCACATAAATTCGAGTTCAGTGCCGAAATTGCTTATAACACCTTCCTGAAGCTGATTCTGATGCCACTGGCACTGCTTCTCGTTGGTATGGCATGTCATTTGAACAGCGAACATCTGCAGATGATGGTACTGGCAGGCGCATTACCGCCGGCATTCTCCGGAATTATTATTGCCAGCCGGTTTAATGTCTACACCCGTACTGGTACAGCGTCATTGGCTGTGAGCGTACTGGGCTTTGTCGTCACGGCTCCCTTGTGGATTTATGTCAGTCGACTGGTTTCATAATTAATCATGTTATTGATTTTACATAAATGCCGAAGTGTCTTTTCACCTTCGGCTTTTTTCAAGGCATAAGCAAATGACAAATAATGAAAGCAAAGGGCCGTTTGAAGGCTTATTAGTTATCGATATGACACATGTCCTTAATGGACCTTTCGGAACTCAACTTCTTTGTAATATGGGCGCAAGGGTAATTAAAGTTGAGCCGCCGGGTCATGGTGAGGTAGCCTGAGTTTAACGGACACTCCTTCCTGAAATAGAATGGCATCAGGGTAATGACTCCAACTTACTGATAGTGTTTTATGTTCAGATAATGCCCGATGACCTTGTCATGCAGCTCCACCGATTTTGAGAACGACAGTGACTTCCGTCCCAGCCTTGCCAGATGTTGTCTCAGATTCAGATTATGTCGCTCAATGCGCTGAGTGTAACGCTTGCTGATAACGTGCAGCTTTCCCTTCAGGCGTGATTCATACAGCGGCCAGCCATCCGTCATCCATACCACGACCTCAAAGGCCGACAGCAGGCTCAGAAGACGCTCCAGTGTGGCCAGAGTGCGTTCACCGAAGACGTGCGCCACAACCGT
>NZ_MECT01000138.1:0-5289 GCF_001722145.1 Shigella sp. FC1544 | reverse complement strand
ACGGTTGTGGCGCACGTCTTCGGTGAACGCACTCTGGCCACACTGGAGCGTCTTCTGAGCCTGCTGTCGGCCTTTGAGGTCGTGGTATGGATGACGGATGGCTGGCCGCTGTATGAATCACGCCTGAAGGGAAAGCTGCACGTTATCAGCAAGCGTTACACTCAGCGCATTGAGCGACATAATCTGAATCTGAGACAACATCTGGCAAGGCTGGGACGGAAGTCACTGTCGTTCTCAAAATCGGTGGAGCTGCATGACAAGGTCATCGGGCATTATCTGAACATAAAACACTATCAGTAAGTTGGAGTCATTACCATCATCGGCTTCTATAACGAAATCGATACGGATTAGTGTGTTACTCGTCTTCATCCTCAAAACGCGCCACGATTCGCTCGCCGGAGTGGTTGGCACGCAGCTCTTCTGCCACCAGCGCGATTGCCTGGCCGCTGCTCATCCCTTGTGCCATCAGTTCCTGGATCCGCTCGACAGCTTTTTGCTGCTGTTCATGGGTGAGTGAAGGTAAACCTGCAAACATTGTTAACTCCTGCTAAATTGTTGGCGCTAATTATTTCATGCTACCCGGCACATAGCCAGTAGAGTCAGGACTGATGAAGACGTTATCTCCCGCTGTGATTACTTTACCCTGGCGTCAGGACGCCGCTGAATTTTATTTCTCCCGCTTAAGCCACCTGCCGTGGGCGATGCTTTTACACTCCGGCTATGCCGATCATCCGTATAGCCGCTTTGATATTGTGGTCGCCGAGCCGATTTGCACTTTAACCACTTTCGGTAAAGAAACCGTTGTTAGTGAAAGCGAAAAACGCACAACGACCACTGATGACCCGCTACAGGTGCTCCAGCAGGTGCTGGATCGCGCAGACATTCGCCCAACGCATAACGAAGATTTGCCATTTCAGGGCGGCGCACTGGGGTTGTTTGGCTACGATCTGGGCCGCCGTTTTGAGTCACTGCCAGAAATTGCGGAACAAGATATCGTTCTGCCGGATATGGCAGTGGGTATCTACGATTGGGCGCTCATTGTCGACCACCAGCGTCATACAGTTTCTTTGCTGAGTCATAATGATGTCAATGCCCGTCGGGCCTGGCTGGAAAGCCAGCAATTCTCGCCGCAGGAAGATTTCACGCTCACTTCCGACTGGCAATCCAATATGACCCGCGAGCAGTACGGCGAAAAATTTCGCCAGGTACAGGAATATCTGCACAGCGGTGATTGCTATCAGGTGAATCTCGCCCAGCGTTTTCATGCGACCTATTCTGGCGATGAATGGCAGGCATTCCTTCAGCTTAATCAGGCCAACCGCGCGCCATTTAGCGCTTTTTTACGTCTTGAACAGGGTGCAATTTTAAGCCTTTCGCCAGAGCGGTTTATTCTTTGTGATAATAGTGAAATCCAGACCCGCCCGATTAAAGGCACGCTACCACGCCTGCCCGATCCTCAGGAAGATAGCAAACAAGCAGAAAAACTGGCGAACTCAGCGAAAGATCGTGCCGAAAATCTGATGATTGTCGATTTAATGCGTAATGATATCGGTCGTGTTGCCGTAGCCGGTTCGGTAAAAGTACCAGAGCTCTTCGTGGTGGAACCCTTCCCTGCCGTGCATCATCTGGTCAGCACTATAACGGCGCGACTACCAGAACAGTTACACGCCAGCGATCTGCTGCGCGCAGCTTTTCCTGGTGGCTCAATAACCGGGGCTCCGAAAGTACGGGCTATGGAAATTATCGACGAACTGGAACCGCAGCGACGTAATGCCTGGTGCGGCAGCATTGGCTATTTGAGCTTTTGCGGCAACATGGATACCAGCATTACTATCCGCACGCTGACTGCCATTAACGGACAAATATACTGCTCTGCGGGCGGTGGAATTGTCGCCGATAGCCAGGAAGAAGCGGAATATCAGGAAACTTTTGATAAAGTTACTAAGATATTACGCCAACTGGAGAAGTAAGACGTGGAATACCGTAGCCTGACGCTTGATGATTTTTTATCTCGCTTTCAACTTTTGCGCCCGCAAATTAACCGGGAAACCCTAAATCATCGTCAGGCTGCCGTGTTAATCCCCATCGTCCGTCGACCGCAACCGGGGTTGTTGCTGACTCAGCGTTCAATTCATCTGCGTAAACACGCTGGACAAGTGGCATTCCCTGGAGGTGCAGTCGATGACACGGACGCATCAGTTATCGCCGCCGCGCTGCGCGAAGCTGAAGAAGAGGTCGCTATACCGCCTTCCGCCGTTGAAGTTATCGGCGTGCTGCCGCCCGTCGATAGCGTAACTGGCTATCAGGTAACCCCAGTGGTCGGCATTATCCCGCCCGATCTGCCGTATCGCGCCAGTGAAGATGAAGTCTCGGCGGTGTTTGAAATGCCGCTCGCCCAGGCATTACATCTGGGTCGTTATCACCCTTTAGATATCTACCGCCGTGGCGATTCACATCGGGTATGGCTGTCCTGGTACGAACAGTATTTTGTATGGGGAATGACCGCAGGCATAATTCGTGAGCTGGCGCTGCAAATTGGTGTGAAACCCTGACTATACTTATCTTTACATCTACAAAACACTACTTGAGACAATCATCGCAATATTAGTTAAATCGCGGTTTTTGATTAGTTTAATTCATGTGAATAGTTAAGCCAGTCGCCGCGTTCCCTCTTACACTATGCGCTGTTATTAGTTCGTTACTGGAAGTCCAGTCACCTTGTCAGGAGTATTATCGTGATTAGTCTATTCGACATGTTTAAGGTGGGGATTGGTCCCTCATCTTCCCATACCGTAGGGCCTATGAAGGCGGGTAAACAGTTCGTCGATGATCTGGTCGAAAAAGGCTTACTGGATAGCGTTACTCGCGTTGCCGTGGACGTTTATGGTTCACTGTCGCTGACGGGTAAAGGCCACCACACCGATATCGCCATTATTATGGGTCTTGCAGGTAACGAACCTGCCACCGTGGATATCGACAGTATTCCCGGTTTTATTCGCGACGTAGAAGAGCGCGAACGTCTGCTGCTGGCACAGGGACGGCATGAAGTGGATTTCCCGCGCGACAACGGGATGCGTTTTCATAACGGCAACCTGCCGCTGCATGAAAACGGTATGCAAATCCACGCCTATAACGGCGATGAAGTCGTCTACAGCAAAACTTATTATTCCATCGGCGGCGGTTTTATCGTCGATGAAGAACACTTTGGTCAGGATGCTGCCAACGAAGTGAGCGTGCCGTATCCGTTCAAATCTGCCACCGAACTGCTCGCGTACTGTAATGAAACCGGCTATTCGCTGTCTGGTCTCGCTATGCAGAACGAACTGGCGCTGCACAGCAAGAAAGAGATCGACGAGTATTTCGCGCATGTCTGGCAAACCATGCAGGCATGTATCGATCGCGGGATGAACACCGAAGGTGTACTGCCAGGCCCGCTGCGCGTGCCACGTCGTGCGTCTGCCCTGCGCCGGATGCTGGTTTCCAGCGATAAACTGTCTAACGATCCGATGAATGTCATTGACTGGGTAAACATGTTTGCGCTGGCAGTTAACGAAGAAAACGCCGCCGGTGGTCGTGTGGTAACTGCGCCAACCAACGGTGCCTGCGGTATCGTTCCGGCAGTGCTGGCTTACTATGACCACTTTATTGAATCGGTCAGCCCGGACATCTATACCCGTTACTTTATGGCAGCGGGCGCGATTGGTGCATTGTATAAAATGAACGCCTCTATTTCCGGTGCGGAAGTTGGTTGCCAGGGCGAAGTGGGTGTTGCCTGTTCAATGGCTGCTGCGGGTCTTGCAGAACTGCTGGGCGGTAGCCCGAAACAGGTTTGCGTGGCGGCGGAAATTGGCATGGAACACAACCTTGGTTTAACCTGCGACCCGGTTGCAGGGCAGGTTCAGGTGCCGTGCATTGAGCGTAATGCCATTGCCTCTGTGAAGGCGATTAACGCCGCACGGATGGCTCTGCGCCGCACCAGTGCACCGCGCGTCTCGCTGGATAAGGTCATCGAAACGATGTACGAAACCGGTAAGGACATGAACGCCAAATACCGCGAAACCTCACGCGGTGGTCTGGCAATCAAAGTCCAGTGTGACTAATACTTCTTACTCGCCCATCTGCAACGGATGGGCGAATTTATACCCGCTTTCTCGT
The DNA here is from genome assembly GCF_001722145.1 of Shigella sp. FC1544. Taxonomy (NCBI): domain Bacteria; kingdom Pseudomonadati; phylum Pseudomonadota; class Gammaproteobacteria; order Enterobacterales; family Enterobacteriaceae; genus Shigella; species Shigella sp. FC1544. The sequence goes on along the minus strand of NZ_MECT01000138.1, from coordinate 1,134 downwards.
CTGCTGTAATATTCCCCACTACACATCCACTGTTGCGTCAGGCGTTTGTCGCCATACGCTTACAGGGTGGCCCGCATGCAAAAAGCACAACGGATCATTAAAACCTATCGACGTAATCGAATGATTGTTTGTACGATTTGCGCACTCGTTACGCTCGCTTCGACCCTGAGCGTGCGATTTATTTCACAGCGTAACTTAAATCAACAACGGGTAGTACAATTCGCCAATCACGCTGTAGAGGAATTAGATAAAGTACTGCTTCCCCTACAGGCAGGTAGCGAAGTCTTGCTTCCGCTGATTGGTCTGCCCTGCTCTGTCGCCCATTTGCCATTACGTAAACAGGCGGCAAAACTCCAAACTGTGCGATCCATTGGCCTGGTGCAAGACGGCACACTCTATTGCTCCAGCATTTTTGGTTATCGCAATGTGCCCGTCGTGGACATTCTGGCTGAACTTCCTGCACCGCAACCACTTTTACGCCTGACGATCGACCGTGCCCTGATTAAAGGCAGTCCGGTTTTGATTCAATGGACGCCTGCAGCGGGCAGTAGCAATGCTGGGGTCATGGAGATGATTAACATCGACTTACTGACGGCAATGCTCCTTGAGCCACAACTGCAGCAAATCAGTAGCGCCAGCCTGACGGTGGACAAACGGCATTTGCTCTATGGTAATGGGCTGGTAGATTCCCTTCCGCAACCTGAAGACAATGAAAACTATCAGGTTTCTTCGCAACGCTTTCCTTTTACCATTAACGTTAATGGTCCGGGGGCTACGGCGCTGGCATGGCACTATCTTCCAACACAATTACCGCTGGCGGTGCTGCTAAGTTTGAGGTAGCCTGAGTTTAACGGACACTCCTTCCTGAAATAGAATGGCATCAGAAGGAGCTAATAATGAGCAGAAAAAACCAACGTTACTCTAAAGAGTTCAAAGCCGAAGCTGTCAGAACGGTTCTTGAAAATCAACTTTCGATCAGTGAAGGCGCTTCCCGATTATCCCTTCCTGAAGGCACTTTAGGACAATGGGTTACCGCCGCCAGAAAAGGGCTCGGTACTCCTGGTTCCCGCACGGTGGCTGAACTGGAATCTGAAATTCTGCAACTGCGTAAGGCGTTAAATGAAGCTCGCCTTG
>NZ_MECT01000137.1:0-5302 GCF_001722145.1 Shigella sp. FC1544 | reverse complement strand
TTTTGTGACAGCCTCAACCCCGATATCGCGCAGACCGCCCGCATCCAGGAAGGACGTCCAGCACTGGTTGGCTGTGAACAGGCGTTTCAGCGATCGGGGCTGAAAATCACCACCACTTCGGGTCATCCGCCTTCATCTCCGCTTCTGTTTCGTATAAATCAAAACGACGGCAGGTATGGCAGAACGTGACGTATTCGTACGGTGAATCCGGGTACATTTTGTGGAAGGTTTCCCAGAAACAGACCGTGCAGGAGGGATGACCGGTGATAAAGTCTGCAAATACGGACTTATAAGGGTGATTATTGGCTCTGGCGACGGCTTTCAGAACCTCTTTCACCATTCTGGTGTGGACTTTCTGGTGCTCCAGGTTGTGTGACATGGGAACTCATTCTGGATGGTTACTCTGAAAGCTCATATTCTGCCACACCCCGATTTGCAGCCGCCAGGCTGCCGTGGTTCACAGATAAAACACTCTCCAGGAAACCCGGGGCGGTTCACTGCGTGTCTGGGTTCGCCAGCATGAGCGGGATACCGGGGGCGGTTCACACGAACATACCACAGACAGTTGATTTTGGTACGCCCAGGCGACGTCCGGCCACAACCCGTGGTAAATGTTCTTCGAAATGAAGGCGTAAAGCTTCAGTGATCCAGGTCCGGTATTCCATACGATAGTGTCCACTTCAAAATGATGGACATTATTTTTGTGGAACCGGAGGTAACAGACCAGACGGTTTAAATGAGCCGGTTACCTCAAATTCAGTGTATCACCACGAGATAATATTCAGCTTTTTATATTCTTCATAATTTCTAGAAAATCACTTCCATTTTTTTTGTCCAAGTGTTCTGCTATTTCTTCAGGTGTAATATTTTCATTTTTTATTATTCCCATATAAGTTTTTATTGCCTCAAAATTCCTATTTTGAAAAGCTATAATTAATCCAGATACCCCATTTGGGCCTTCTGCCGCCAGTAATTTTGATGCCTGATGTGGAGTAAGGTCTGCAGTGTGAAGTATTTTCCCATAAGCAATAATTGTTTCTACACATCCATTATGCAAGGCTACAAACAATCCAGATAAACCATTAGAATCTTTCGCTTCTAACAGCTCTGCTTTTTTATCCAAGTTAAGTTTTGCCTCATTCAATATATCACCATAAGCTAAGATTGCATCAGCCTGTCCATTATTCAATGCTAACAGAAGTCCGGGAACATTGTCATATCTCCTTGAGGCCAGCAAATTTACAATATCCTCTGAGTTGAGGAGAGGGGGGCTAAGAATGAGCTCACCGTATGCGCGTATAGCATCTGCATGTCCATTTTGAAGAGCAAACATTAGTCCGGGTATCTGTCTGTGTACTTCATCATAATAATAAGCGGTCAGCAAATTTTTCAGCTTATTGTATTCGATATTTATTGCTCTCTTCTTGAGAAGCCTTCCGTATGTTTTGATAGTTTCTGCATGCCCATTTTGAAGTGCTTGGGATAAACCCGATATTCGTCCTCCCATTCCTTCCGCAGTTAGTAGTTCTACCGTTTTATCAAGGTTAAGTCCAGAAGTTTCCAGGAGTTCTCCGTATGCTAAGATTGTATCTGAATGCCCATTTTGTAAAGCTAAAAGCAATCCTGACAAACCATCGTCATTTTTGGCTGCCAAAAGTAATTCTAACGTATTGTCTGAAAGGTCAGATAGTTGTACGACTCTTGTTACTTTTTGGATTAGCTCAGTCAATCCCATACGCATCGCGTGATAAATAACTTTGGGGTGAAGTAAATTATTAGGCCATCTGATTATGGAGGACATGCTTGTTGGAGTATGTCTGTCCACAAATATAGACATACCGTCGGATATAAGACCATAACATTTCTGATGTTTTTCATCAAGAAAATTATCTACAGTCAGTTTTTTTATTTTAGCCAAGTTAAATTTGTTAAACTCTGCTCGTAAATGAGTTGCTGTATGGTTGGGATCATAAAGCTGAATGACAAAATCTCCCCCATTTTTAGTTTCTTTAATCTTCAAGCCTAATGCCATATTGTGATTTGATGTACTTATTTCTAGTGCTCTGCTTTTTTCGGAATGAAAAATCATTTCATTGAAAATATAAAAAATAATATCTCCCCATGAACCGTTTTCAACAAAATAAATAATAGCAGGCACATTAATAGCCTTTTCTTCTTCACTCACTGAAACATAATTTTTAATTTCATCCGGAAAAGCAAAGTGATGATAATCCACGTGACCACTACTTTTGTTAAACTGTGCTATCCAGTAGGAAGCTAAATGTCGACAGACAATAAGTCTTCCAGAGTGATCGGTAACTTGGCAATTTAGATTTAATAAAAAACTCCTCTTGTCAGAAAAATATGGCAATTGTTTTGAGTGCAATAGAGACTGGATTGTCTCAACAGAGACGTTGTCTTTATTTATCATATTTTGCAAACATATTTTCCTTGATGGGATTAAATTTACTGATGGCATATGTATATATTCCTTTCATTGATGGGTTGTGACGCAGACTTAGTGTTGTTGTACTCTTTGCCCTTTGGATGATTGATGGCAAAGATTGATGTGGTTTGTCCCCGTTACTCTGAAACTCAGGGGGTATCCGGAACGGCCATTCCAGTTCAGGGGGGCTGCTCTATCGCTGTAAGCAGTGCCTGAAGACCTTCCAGCTCGACTACCGCTACAACGGGGCGAAACCCATCAAACTTTCCAACTATTATCACATTGAGCCATACTGACAATAAACAATATATCGATATTTTGTGCAAATACTGCCTTTTGCTAAACGATATTCAATTTTGATTAAATATATTTATTGTCAGATGTTGCACCATATTTCAATAATAGTTTTATCATTTCTGCATTCTCATATTTTATTGCGTTATCCAACATACAATCCCCACTATTAGTTTTTTTGAACTTTGTGTTTACATCAACCAATCCCTTATTGATAAAATACTCAAGTACTTTACAGCTTGAATTATGAGCGCTAAGTAGATACTCAATGTCATACAAGTCATGCTTTATGGAAATAACATCTTGTCTAGTTATCTCAAAATTAGATAATATATATAAGGCGACATCCTCTTTTTGATTAGTAATCGAAAGAAAAAGAGTCTGGAGAGCAATTTTTTTGTTAGTGACCTGCTTGTTAATTTCTTCGTAATTAGATGCTGTAACAGCCTCCTCTAAGGATATTTCTCTAATCTTAACTTTTTTGAAGTTTTCTGTACTTACCATCCTAGGTATATGGTACTCTGGCTGAAAAACAAAGTTTATGATTCTATCCAGATCCACAGGGGTAAGATTTTTTCCATAGCAAAACTCCTTGAAGCTTTGGTCTTCACTTTTTCTAATAAAGTCAATCAGGTATAATCCGAGCCCTAACTTCATATCTTTAGTATTGAATATTGGTACATCTATAATTCCTTTACTTCCATGTACGTATCGACTAACTTCTTTATTAACCTCTGAAAATTTATCTAAAAATGATTGGTGCTCATGGTAAAAAACAGGTGGAATAGCATTATCAAAGTGATCGGTTAATGTCATATATCCATATGGAGAGTCATGATCAATGATATACGCATTTGCACCAAAATCAACAGTGTGATGTTTTGTATTCAGGGGGTGTTTTTTCTGATGGCTAGAGATTTCAACGCCAAAAAACACAAAGTCATGATTAGCTATTTTTTTTATATCATCAGCGTATGTGTTTCGTTTTGTGCATATTCCTTCAGACTGAATTTTATTGAATGACTTAATGTTTAAAATTTTATCAGACAAATCAGAATTACTTTGATGTCTGAAGATTAAATCAGAATTAATAATTAGCGAAAGCAAATTGAGTTCCTCTGCAGAAAGAGGATGAAGTTTTTCCCTTATTTCAGATATATAATGCTTCGATAATCTGTCAAGGTGCTCAATAGCCTTAAATGAGGCTTTAGCGTCTGATGGTGCATCAATTGCTATATTTAAAGATTTAAAGTTAGAGCCTTGAGAGAACATTCTACTATAACTCTGTGCTGCTATAGTTTTCCTAAAGAAATCTTTAATAATATTTGCACTATCTTTTAAATTTTTTTCATCTGGCATAGTTTGTTGTGCAGCGTTTCGCACTGATGTCACTTTTGGAAACAATGTATGTAATCTGTTATCCATAGAATCTATATTGCATTGGGTATTTGCTGAGTTCAGTGTTTCTGATATATTCATAAAATGAACCTTATATGAAAACAGTTTTAATTAATATCTTTCCCCACAAGATATAGTAGGGTATGAATTACAATTTTTGAGTATATATACAATATACTGCATGTAATTAGATAAGGGTATTATATACTTTTGATGTTATGTGATGCCAGATATTTCAAAATATCTAAAATCCGATGCTTAAGAACTCAAGTTAATCTTTTTTGTGAAATTATTTTCATAATTTAATAACTATATCAATTTTATTGAACAGCAATGAATTTTACTATAAAAAAACGATACTTTCTCTGATTCCTCTTATGGAGTGCTTCCAGTTAGTGGAATGTGTATTCTGCAATGAAATCCTCGATGATTTTTTCATGAAGCTCAACTAAGTGTGAAAAACTGATGTTTTTTTAATAGAGGTTAGTTTGGCCATATATAATTATTGTACTTTTGCAGTTTTTTTGTTACTTCCCTTATGAGTTCAAAATCGCCTTAATGGAGCAGTCACTGCAACCCAGAGCCTGTGTGGCGTAGATCGCCCGTGAAAATGGAATCTGCCGTTCGGTTTTTGCGCGAAGTTTTTCTGAGCTTTTACCGAACTGCATACGCTGCAGTTTCGCAACCTGCGCCTTCAGTCGGTTGATTTCGGAAGCATAAGCCGCCATCCGCTGTGAGAGCAGGCGGTTGTATTCAGCCATCTGGTGGATAGTGTCCTGTTGCGTCTGCAACAGTGCCCGCAGGCGGGCGTTCTCATGAGCAAGTGAGGTGTCCATTTCCTCACTTTACAACGGGTTATATGCGGATTCCAGCACGTTCCGTTCGTTTTGGATGTTTGTCGGGTAAGGACAGTTCATTGCTGGACTGCCCTCCCCTAAGAACGGTGCATACCGGTTTCCCGGTACACCGCTCAAGCCTTTATAAGCCCTTTTTGAGAGAGCCGACTTCACAACTGTGTAACTGTCGATGGCAATTTGGATGTAACAAGACAAGGTTAGATAATTCGTAAGCGTACAGCCTGAACCGTCTGGTCAGAATCTGACGAATTAGACAAAGTGGTGTCCACCAAATAAGTAGTGGGAACCAAAGTGTCAGATATGCAGA
>NZ_MECT01000136.1:0-5327 GCF_001722145.1 Shigella sp. FC1544 | reverse complement strand
AGACCGCACGAATATAACGGTGGGTTACCCCCAAACGAATCGGAAAATCGATACTGGAAAAACTCTAACTCGGTGGCCAGTTTTTGTTGACCACTTCACTCTTCTGTTTTATGGGCGCTGACAGGGCGCAGAAACAGCTTTGCTTACTGGAACATAACGACGCATGACGACACAGGTCCCACCTTCCGCGTTGCTTCCGTTGAACCCGGAGCAACTGGCACGCCTTCAGGCGGCCACGACCGATTTAACGCCTACCCAGCTTGCCTGGGTTTCTGGCTATTTCTGGGGCGTACTCAATCAGCAGCCTGCTGCGCTTGCAGCGACGCCAGCGCCAGCCGCAGAAATGCCGGGTATAACTATTATCTCCGCCTCGCAAACCGGCAATGCGCGCCGGGTTGCTGAAGCATTACGCGATGATTTATTAGCAGCAAAACTGAACGTTAAGCTGATGAACGCGGGCGACTATAAATTCAAACAAATCGCCAGCGAAAAACTGCTCATCGTAGTGACGTCAACGCAAGGGGAAGGGGAACCGCCGGAAGAAGCCGTCGCGCTGCATAAGTTCCTGTTCTCCAAAAAAGCGCCAAAGCTGGAAAACACCGCGTTTGCCGTGTTTAGCCTCGGCGATAGCTCTTATGAATTTTTCTGCCAGTCCGGGAAAGATTTCGACAGCAAGCTGGCGGAACTGGGTGGTGAACGCCTGCTCGACCGTGTCGATGCCGATGTTGAATACCAGGCTGCTGCCAGCGAGTGGCGCGCCCGCGTGGTTGATGCGCTTAAATCGCGTGCGCCTGTCGCGGCACCTTCGCAATCCGTCGCTACTGGCGCGGTAAATGAAATCCACACCAGCCCGTACAGCAAAGACGCGCCGCTGGTGGCTAGCCTCTCTGTTAACCAGAAAATTACCGGGCGTAACTCTGAAAAAGACGTTCGCCATATCGAAATTGACTTAAGTGACTCGGGCCTGCGTTACCAGCCGGGTGACGCGCTGGGCGTCTGGTATCAGAACGATCCGGCACTGGTGAAAGAACTTGTCGAACTGCTGTGGCTGAAAGGCGATGAACCTGTCACCGTCGAGGGCAAAACGTTGCCTCTGAACGAAGCGCTACAGTGGCACTTCGAACTGACCGTCAACACCGCCAACATTGTTGAGAATTACGCCACGCTTACCCGCAGCGAAACACTGCTGCCGCTGGTGGGCGATAAAGCGAAGTTACAGCATTACGCCGCGACGACGCCGATTGTCGACATGGTGCGTTTCTCTCCGGCGCAACTGGATGCCGAAGCGCTGATTAATCTGCTGCGCCCGCTGACCCCGCGCCTGTATTCCATCGCCTCCTCGCAGGCGGAAGTCGAGAACGAAGTACACGTCACCGTTGGTGTGGTGCGTTACGACGTGGAAGGCCGAGCCCGTGCCGGTGGTGCCTCCAGCTTCCTCGCGGATCGCGTGGAAGAAGAGGGCGAAGTCCGCGTATTTATCGAACATAACGATAACTTTCGCCTGCCCGCTAACCCGGAAACCCCGGTGATTATGATTGGCCCAGGCACCGGTATTGCGCCGTTCCGCGCCTTTATGCAGCAACGCGCCGCCGACGAAGCGCCAGGTAAAAACTGGCTGTTCTTTGGTAATCCGCACTTTACGGAAGACTTCCTGTACCAGGTGGAGTGGCAGCGCTACGTCAAAGATGGCGTGCTGACACGTATCGATCTTGCCTGGTCGCGCGACCAAAAAGAAAAAGTTTACGTACAAGACAAACTGCGCGAACAGGGCGCGGAGCTGTGGCGCTGGATCAATGATGGTGCCCACATTTATGTCTGCGGCGACGCTAATCGCATGGCGAAAGACGTTGAGCAGGCACTTCTGGAAGTGATTGCCGAATTTGGTGGCATGGACACCGAAGCGGCGGATGAATTTTTAAGTGAGCTGCGCGTAGAGCGCCGTTATCAGCGAGATGTCTACTAATGAGCGAAAAACATCCAGGGCCTTTAGTGGTCGAAGGAAAACTGACAGACGCCGAGCGCATGAAGCTTGAAAGCAACTACCTGCGCGGCACCATTGCGGAAGATTTAAACGACGGTCTGACCGGCGGCTTTAAGGGCGACAACTTCCTGCTGATCCGCTTCCACGGCATGTATCAGCAGGATGACCGCGACATCCGCGCCGAACGTGCTGAACAGAAGCTGGAGCCGCGCCACGCGATGCTGCTTCGCTGTCGTCTGCCGGGTGGGGTGATTACCACTAAACAGTGGCAGGCGATCGACAAATTTGCCGGTGAAAACACCATCTATGGCAGCATTCGCCTGACCAACCGCCAGACATTCCAGTTCCACGGCATTCTGAAAAAGAACGTCAAACCGGTGCACCAGATGCTGCACTCGGTCGGTCTTGATGCGCTGGCGACAGCTAACGACATGAACCGTAACGTACTCTGCACCTCGAACCCTTACGAGTCGCAGCTGCACGCGGAAGCGTATGAGTGGGCGAAGAAGATTTCTGAGCATCTGTTGCCTCGTACCCGCGCGTATGCGGAGATCTGGCTCGACCAGGAAAAAGTCGCCACTACTGATGAAGAACCGATCCTTGGTCAGACCTACCTGCCGCGTAAGTTCAAAACCACGGTAGTGATCCCGCCGCAGAACGATATCGATCTGCATGCCAACGACATGAACTTCGTGGCAATCGCCGAAAACGGCAAGCTGGTAGGCTTCAACCTGCTGGTGGGCGGTGGGCTTTCTATCGAACACGGCAACAAGAAAACCTACGCCCGCACGGCGAGCGAGTTTGGCTATCTGCCGCTGGAGCATACGCTGGCGGTGGCCGAAGCCGTCGTGACAACTCAGCGTGACTGGGGTAACCGAACCGATCGTAAAAATGCCAAAACCAAATACACGCTGGAGCGCGTGGGGGTTGAGACGTTTAAAGCGGAAGTGGAGCGTCGCGCGGGGATCAAATTTGAACCGATCCGTCCATATGAGTTCACCGGACGAGGCGATCGTATTGGCTGGGTTAAGGGCATTGATGATAACTGGCACCTGACGCTGTTTATCGAAAATGGTCGCATCCTTGATTATCCGGGGCGTCCGCTGAAAACCGGCCTGCTGGAGATCGCGAAGATCCACAAAGGCGATTTCCGCATTACGGCGAACCAGAATCTGATCATCGCCGGTGTACCGGAAAGCGAGAAAGCGAAGATCGAGAAGATCGCCAAAGAGAGCGGGTTAATGAATGCCGTCACGCCGCAGCGTGAAAACTCGATGGCCTGCGTGTCATTCCCGACTTGCCCGCTGGCGATGGCGGAAGCAGAGCGTTTCCTGCCGTCTTTTATCGACAACATCGATAATTTAATGGCGAAACATGGTGTCAGCGATGAGCATATCGTGATGCGTGTAACAGGCTGCCCGAACGGTTGTGGTCGCGCGATGCTGGCGGAAGTGGGCCTGGTGGGTAAAGCGCCGGGTCGCTACAACCTGCATCTTGGCGGCAACCGCATTGGGACACGTATCCCACGGATGTATAAAGAAAACATCACCGAGCCGGAAATCCTGGCGTCGCTTGATGAACTGATAGGGCGCTGGGCGAAAGAGCGCGAAGCGGGTGAAGGCTTCGGCGACTTTACGGTGCGTGCGGGCATCATTCGCCCGGTGCTCGATCCGGCGCGCGATTTGTGGGATTAACCATCAGCCCGGTCCTGTAGGCCTGATAAGAACGCGTGAGCGTCGCATCAGGCAAGGCAAACAGTGAGGAATCTATGTCCAAACTCGATCTAAACGCCCTGAACGAACTGCCGAAGGTAGATCGCATTCTGGCGCTGGCGGAAACTAACGCCGAACTGGAAAAACTGGACGCTGAAGGCCGCGTAGCCTGGGCGCTGGATAATCTGCCCGGTGAATATGTACTTTCTTCCAGCTTTGGCATTCAGGCGGCGGTGAGCCTGCATCTGGTGAATCAAATTCGCCCGGATATTCCGGTGATCCTCACCGATACGGGTTACTTGTTCCCGGAAACCTACCGCTTTATTGACGAGTTAACGGACAAACTCAAGCTCAACCTGAAAGTGTACCGTGCTACCGAAAGCGCAGCCTGGCAGGAAGCACGCTACGGAAAACTGTGGGAGCAGGGCGTTGAAGGCATTGAAAAGTACAATGACATCAACAAAGTCGAACCGATGAACCGGGCTCTGAAAGAACTTAACGCGCAAACCTGGTTTGCTGGCCTGCGCCGTGAACAATCCGGCAGTCGCGCCAATTTACCGGTGCTGGCAATTCAGCGTGGCGTATTTAAAGTGCTGCCGATTATCGACTGGGATAACCGAACTATTTATCAGTACCTGCAAAAACATGGCCTGAAATATCACCCATTATGGGATGAAGGATATTTATCGGTCGGTGATACCCATACAACCCGTAAATGGGAACCTGGCATGTCGGAAGAAGAAACACGTTTCTTTGGCTTAAAAAGGGAATGTGGATTGCACGAAGGGTAAATATTGCCGGATAAATTAAACGCCTCTGTCAGAAATGATGGGGGCGTTTTTATTTTGCGAGCAGTATTCCTGATTTTAAACGTGAACGCCGCTGGAAGAATTATCAGGTATAGAATGGCGTCGGGTGCTTGAGGCTGTCTGGCGTTAAGCATTCGCGAGGTTCCAGATGGACAAAAGCCCCAGGCGATATTTCTATCAACCTGAGGCCAGCGTTCGAACCCAAACAATTCGAATGTTAGTCTCTTCTTTGCAGGGAGGCAAGACATGCTGACAAAATATGCCCTTGTGGCAATCATAGTGCTGTGTTTTACAGTACTGGGATTCACGCTGATGGTAGGCGACTCGTTGTGTGAGTTGAGTATCAGAGAACGTGGTATGGAGTTTAAGGCAGTTCTCGCTTACGAATCGAAGAAGTAGCCACCACGCGGGGATAAAACCCCGCGTACTGAATTGTGATGGTTTGGTCTCCTGCACCCTTTTTTAATTTATATTGTTTATGTGAATATTATGCCTATGTTTATTATTCATATATATTACGGATGAAAATTATTTGATTATTCATAATGTAAATATTTTATTGAATGATATATATCACAGATAATTTTTAATATATGCGTAAATATCCTTTAAGTTTACTGAAGGGTGATGCTGCCAACTTACTGATTTAGTGTATGATGGTGTTTTTGAGGTGCTCCAGTGGCTTCTGTTTCTATCAGCTGTCCCTCCTGTTCAGCTACTGACGGGGTGGTGCGTAACGGCAAAAGCACTGCCGGACATCAGCGCTATCTCTGCTCTCACTGCCGTAAAACATGGCAACTGCAGTTCACTTACACCGCTTCTCAA
>NZ_MECT01000135.1:0-5351 GCF_001722145.1 Shigella sp. FC1544 | reverse complement strand
AGCAGGCGCTGGAGTTCTTTAATCTGCTTCATGGCGGCAGCAAGTTCAGAGGCAGGAACAACCTGTTCTCCGGCGGCCACAGCAGTAAGACTTCCTTCCTGGTATTGCTTACGCCAGAGAAATAACTGGCTGGCTGCTACACCATGTTGCCGGGCAACGAGGGAGACCGTCATCCCCGGTTCAAAGCTCTGCTGAACAATTGCGATCTTTTCCTGTGTGGTACGCCGTCTGCGTTTCTCCGGCCCTAAGACATCAATCATCTGTACTCCAATGACTAGTCTAAAAACTAGTATTAAGACTATCACTTATTTAAGTGATACTGGTTGTCTGGAGATTCAGGGGGCCAGTCTACGCGCCTGCTGCCAGAACTGTTTACAATATGGGCAGAACGGATCGGCGAAGACGTAGACAATGACCGGCGCATCTTTTTTACCGTCGAGGAGCCAGTGGGATTGTTCCATCCGTTGCCATATTTCGCGTCCGGCTGGTGCGTAAATTTCTTTTTCGATAAGTGTGTTACTCAGGTTTTCACCTTTCTCGTTGTACATGTAACCAGAGATAGCGTGCTTACCATCTGGAGTCAGGTAGATGGTGACGCCCATATCCTGATACTTTCCGAGATAACCTTTCATTCCTCCGGGGGCATCGAACGTTTTGATGATTGTAATGCCCTGTTTTTCAATCGCTTTTACTGGAGCAGGAAGTTCCTCTGCGAAGGCGATTGCAGGAAGCAGAGCCAGTAAAAGTATCTTTTTTAACATTAATTTGTCCTTTTCAGTCAGTGCAAAAGTCGAGTAAAAGGCATAACCTATCACTGTCATAGGTAAGAGCTTAGATCAGGTGATTGCCCTTTGTTTATGAGGGTGTTGTAATCCATGTCGTTGTTGCATTTGTAAGGGCAACACCTCAGCCTGCAGGCAGGCGCTGAAGATACCAAAGGGTAGTTCAGATTACACGGTCACCTGGAAAGGGGGCCATTTTACTTTTTATCGCCGCTGGCGGTGCAAAGTTCACAAAGTTGTCTTACGAAGGTTGTAAGGTAAAACTTATCGATTTGATAATGGAAACGCATTAGCCGAATCGGCAAAAATTGGTTACCTTACATCTCATCGAAAACACGGAGGAAGTATAGATGTCCTTGATTAACACCAAAATTAAACCTTTTAAAAACCAGGCATTCAAAAACGGCGAATTCATCGAAATCACCGAAAAAGATACCGAAGGCCGCTGGAGCGTCTTCTTCTTCTACCCGGCTGACTTTACTTTCGTATGCCCGACCGAACTGGGTGACGTTGCTGACCACTACGAAGAACTGCAGAAACTGGGCGTAGACGTATACGCAGTATCTACCGATACTCACTTCACCCACAAAGCATGGCACAGCAGCTCTGAAACCATCGCTAAAATCAAATATGCGATGATCGGCGACCCGACTGGCGCCCTGACCCGTAACTTCGACAACATGCGTGAAGATGAAGGTCTGGCTGACCGTGCGACCTTCGTTGTTGACCCGCAGGGTATCATCCAGGCAATCGAAGTTACCGCTGAAGGCATTGGCCGTGACGCGTCTGACCTGCTGCGTAAAATCAAAGCAGCACAGTACGTAGCTTCTCACCCAGGTGAAGTTTGCCCGGCTAAATGGAAAGAAGGTGAAGCAACTCTGGCTCCGTCTCTGGACCTGGTTGGTAAAATCTAAATTTCCTTCGTCTTTCGCGCTACCAACTCCGGCGCGAAATACTTCGGAAATTCACCTAATTCTTCGGGTGCTGCGGCACCCGATTTTCTTCCCCGCACTATGATGCAAGCTGCATCCAGGTAGCCGTAGAGGCCGCTTGCATGATGATGTTTAAAGCCCAGGAGATAAACATGCTCGACACAAATATGAAAACTCAACTCAAGGCTTACCTTGAGAAATTGACCAAGCCTGTTGAGTTAATTGCCACGCTGGATGACAGCGCTAAATCGGCAGAAATCAAGGAACTGTTGGCTGAAATCGCAGAACTGTCAGACAAAGTCACCTTTAAAGAAGATAACAGCTTGCCGGTGCGTAAGCCGTCTTTCCTGATCACCAACCCAGGTTCCAACCAGGGGCCACGTTTTGCAGGCTCCCCGCTGGGCCACGAGTTCACCTCGCTGGTACTGGCGTTGCTGTGGACCGGTGGTCATCCGTCGAAAGAAGCGCAGTCTCTGCTGGAGCAGATTCGCCATATTGACGGTGATTTTGAATTCGAAACCTATTACTCGCTCTCTTGCCATAACTGCCCGGACGTGGTGCAGGCGCTGAACCTGATGAGCGTACTGAACCCGCGCATCAAGCACACTGCAATTGACGGCGGCACCTTCCAGAACGAAATCACCGATCGCAACGTGATGGGCGTTCCGGCAGTGTTCGTAAACGGGAAAGAGTTTGGTCAGGGCCGCATGACGTTGACTGAAATCGTTGCCAAAATTGATACGGGCGCGGAAAAACGTGCGGCAGAAGAGCTGAACAAGCGTGATGCTTATGACGTATTAATCGTCGGTTCCGGCCCGGCGGGTGCAGCGGCAGCAATTTACTCCGCACGTAAAGGCATCCGTACCGGTCTGATGGGCGAACGTTTTGGTGGTCAGATCCTCGATACCGTTGATATCGAAAACTACATTTCTGTACCGAAGACTGAAGGGCAGAAGCTGGCAGGCGCACTGAAAGTTCACGTTGATGAATACGACGTTGATGTGATCGACAGCCAGAGCGCCAGCAAACTGATCCCAGCAGCAGTTGAAGGTGGTCTGCATCAGATTGAAACAGCTTCTGGCGCGGTACTGAAAGCACGCAGCATTATCGTGGCGACCGGTGCAAAATGGCGCAACATGAACGTTCCGGGCGAAGATCAGTATCGCACCAAAGGCGTGACCTACTGCCCGCACTGCGACGGCCCGCTGTTTAAAGGTAAACGCGTAGCGGTTATCGGCGGCGGTAACTCCGGCGTGGAAGCGGCAATTGACCTGGCGGGTATCGTTGAGCACGTAACGCTGCTGGAATTTGCGCCAGAAATGAAAGCCGACCAGGTTCTGCAGGACAAACTGCGCAGCCTGAAAAACGTCGACATTATTCTGAATGCGCAAACCACGGAAGTGAAAGGCGACGGCAGCAAAGTCGTTGGTCTGGAATATCGAGATCGTGTCAGCGGCGATATTCACAACATCGAACTGGCCGGTATTTTCGTGCAGATTGGTCTGCTGCCGAACACCAACTGGCTCGAAGGCGCAGTCGAACGTAACCGCATGGGTGAGATTATCATTGATGCGAAATGCGAAACCAACGTCAAAGGCGTATTCGCAGCGGGTGACTGTACGACGGTTCCGTACAAGCAGATCATCATCGCCACTGGCGAAGGTGCCAAAGCCTCTCTGAGTGCTTTTGACTACCTGATTCGCACCAAAACTGCATAAGAAGAAGTAAGATTCACCTGCAATTGCTTAGCCGCCGGGGTCAAACCTAGCGGCTTTTTTATGGCATTAAAAAGCCCTGCCGGGATGTTCCAGGCAGGGCGGCATAAATACTTTTATCTGTTAGCGAACGACCAGTACAGGCAGATTGGCGTGGCGGATCACGCTCGAGGCGTTAGAACCTAACAGATGGGTCGAAATCGATGGGTTGCGAGAACCGATAACTACAACATCAGCCCCCAGTTCTTCTGCCAACTCATTGACTTCATCCCGCACGCTACCAAAACGGACATGTTGTTTAATGCGGGAAGGATCGATGGTGAAGTGGCTGACCATCGTTTGCAGACGTTCTTCTGCTTCATGTTGCAGATGCTCTTCAAAACGACGCACATCAGCGGCAAAACGGTGCAGGCTCAGGCTGGCTGACCCGGGTAGTACGTGAAGTAGATGAATAACTCCGTCATCCTGGGTGAGGAATTCAGCGTGGCGAACAGCTTTGTCGCTCAATTCCATTTCAAATACATCAACTGGCATAATGATTGTCTTATACATAACCCTTTCTCCCTGTTAATCATGAACAAATCATTCGCCATGATTATAATATTTATCCCTGATATTTGTCTGGTTCTTTTTCCTTACGAACGGTTTCTGTGATTAATATATTCTCACTGAACACCAGGAATTCTCCCAAAACCTGCGGTACCGCCCGTTTTCCCGCTGTGATAGCTACCCTTAAAGACTGACTCTTTTTTGAACTGTCTCTGGAGGTTGCATGAAAGCATTGACTTATCACGGCCCACATCACGTTCAGGTAGAAAATGTTCCCGATCCGGGCATTGAACAGGCAGATGATATTATTCTGCGTATTACGGCAACGGCGATCTGTGGCTCTGATCTCCATCTTTATCGAGGCAAAATACCCCAGGTTAAACATGGCGATATTTTTGGTCATGAATTTATGGGGGAAGTCGTTGAAACCGGAAAGGACGTAAAAAATTTGCAAAAAGGCGACCGGGTGGTAATTCCGTTTGTCATTGCTTGTGGCGACTGTTTTTTCTGTCGAATGCAGCAATATGCCGCCTGCGAAAATACCAATGCGGGTAAAGGCGCTGCGCTCAATAAAAAACAGATACCAGCTCCCGCGGCATTGTTTGGTTATAGTCACCTGTATGGTGGCGTTCCTGGTGGACAGGCGGAATATGTCCGCGTCCCTAAAGGGAATGTGGGGCCGTTTAAAGTACCGCCTTTGCTTTCAGATGATAAAGCCCTTTTCCTTTCTGATATTCTGCCAACGGCATGGCAGGCAGCAAAAAATGCGCAGATCCAACAAGGTTCAAGCGTTGCAGTCTATGGTGCCGGTCCAGTGGGATTGTTGACAATCGCCTGTGCACGGTTGCTCGGTGCGGAACAGATTTTTGTTGTTGATCATCATCCCTACCGCTTGAGTTTCGCCGCTGACCGCTACGGCGCGATCCCGATTAATTTCGATGAAGATAGCGATCCGGCACAGTCAATTATTGAACAAACGGCAGGTCACCGGGGCGTGGATGCAGTAATAGACGCCGTCGGTTTTGAAGCGAAAGGCAGCACCACGGAAACGGTGCTGACTAATCTGAAACTTGAGGTAGCCTGAGTTTAACGGACACTCCTTCCTGAAATAGAATGGCATCAGAAGGAGCTAATAATGAGCAGAAAAAACCAACGTTACTCTAAAGAGTTCAAAGCCGAAGCTGTCAGAACGGTTCTTGAAAATCAACTTTCGATCAGTGAAGGCGCTTCCCGATTATCCCTTCCTGAAGGCACTTTAGGACAATGGGTTACCGCCGCCAGAAAAGGGCTCGGTACTCCTGGTTCCCGCACGGTGGCTGAACTGGAATCTGAAATTCTGCAACTGCGTAAGGCGTTAAATGAAGCTCGCCTTG
>NZ_MECT01000134.1:0-5384 GCF_001722145.1 Shigella sp. FC1544 | reverse complement strand
GACAGGCTCCGGAAGACGGTTGTTGCGCACGTATTCGGTGAACGCACTATGGCGACGCTGGGGCGTCTTATGAGCTTGCTGTCACCCTTTGACGTGGTGATATGGATGACGGATGGCTGGCCACTGTATGAATCCCGCCTGAAGGGAAAGCTGCACGTAATCAGCAAGCGATATACGCAGCGAATTGAGCGGCATAACCTGAATCTGAGGCAGCACCTGGCACGGCTGGGACGGAAGTCGCTGTCGTTCTCAAAATCGGTGGAGCTGCATGACAAAGTCATCGGGCATTATCTGAACATAAAACACTATCAATAAGTTGGAGTCATTACCTGCATGGGAGTTTGGTATTGAATTTTTCTACCAGAAAAAGCATAACGATGAATTTAATCACGGTAAAATAAATGATCGTAGTATTTATACCGAAACTTACTACGAGCCAATTATCAAATATGCTTTTGAAAACGCAGGTAATCTGTATCTACGCACCCGCTTCGGACACGGGAAAACAGAAAACGCAGATAGTTTGCAATACAATGCAAACAGAACCTATTTCAAAACAATTCGAAAAGCCACTCTAGGTTATGAACAAAACATAGGTGACGACTGGATAGCCAAGATTGAATATAAACATGCCTGGGAAAAAGAGCACAAAAACTTTTATGATCCAAGAGATGAAGAAAAATATAATGTGCTCAATCAGGATAATATTTATGTTCATGCTTTCTATCGCTTTTGATTAAACAGAGGGAAACCTATGTTCAGCGCACTAGATATTAAAACGTTGATGCAAGAAACTTTATATGGTGATCCATCACTCAGGGTTGATACCATTCGGCCAATCCATAGTCCTTTAGTTGGTGGACTCTCGATTGTTATGACACCTGGAGATTTGTTGCATATACCAACGACTGGTGCGGATATAATTATCGGACCGGAAGAGATCATTAGTTCTAATACTAAGGCAAAGATTGTAGTCGATTACCTGAACGTGAATAATCTTAACAAAGTTTTAAGATATTTTAAGGTACATAAGTATCGTTTGTTTGAGCAAGAAAACACTTCAACGATACCTGATGTATACATTGGTAAACACTGCCAGATAGGTATGAACTGCCATTTTATGCCTGGTGTTAAAATTATGAACTGTGTGACCATAGGTGATAATGTTGCCATTCATGCGAATACAGTGATTAAAGAAGGTACTATTATTGGCAATGACGTTATCATAGATTCTAATAACTCCATCGGTAATTATAGTTTTGAATATATGTCGGATGAACGTGATTCATATGTCCGAGTTGATAGCATCGGTAGAGTTATCATAGGTGATGATGTTGAAATCGGTTGTAACAACACCATTGACCGAGGGACACTTGGAGATACGATTATAGGCCAAGGCACTCGTATTGATAATCAAGTGCAGATTGGACGTGACTGCATAATCGGTAATAAATGCCTGATTGTTTCACAATGCGGTTTTTCAGGACACGTAGTTTTAGGCGACCATGTTATTACACATGGTCAAGTCGGAATCGCCGGTCACATATCAATTGGTAGTTATTCGGTAATTAAGGCTAAATCAGGTGTAAGCCATTCTTGTCCTGAAAAGAGTGACCTTTTTGGTTACCCAGCCAAAAATACGCGAGAATACAACAAAAATCTCGCTGTCCTTAATAAACTAACTAAACAGCATGGTGTATATAAACAGTGAGTCGTTGAGAAGTATTATTTATATACATTAACATTAACATTAACATTAACACTGACATAGAAATAGCTTAACTAAGCAATACTACTTTTATTGAGAGTTTAAATGAAAAATAAATTGCTTATTGCGGCTGTGTTGACTGGTCTTCTTTCAGGATGCGTTGATGGCAATTCACCCTCTGGCAGTCAGGAAGGTGTCGTGAAAGCGGATCCTCGCTATTCAGAATGTAACCTCCCTGATGTAAATGAAAGAGGGCCAATTGCTGCGGGTCTTTACATTTCCGGAACCCTCCCGGAAGGCTATTGGTTAATGAAGCCAGAGCGTAAAATGCATTATAAGGGAGATGGTATTTATCAGCTTATTTATTCTGAAAAAGCAGGTGCGGTAACAATGCAATTTGCGACTATGAACTGGAATCCGCAGTTCACTGTAACAGGTCTTGAATTGCCATTAAATCAGGCTAAAACACTCAAGAAAGGAGGCATGGATAAAAATACAAAAGTCGTCATTCCTGCCGATGGAAAGTATGTTTGGACGATTCAAATTGGTCCTGATAAAAAGGCAATAGCCGCCATGGTAGCACCATGTAAATAGTTATTTTTAGCACTCCACTATTCAACATTCGTTGAATAGTGGAGTATCAGTATTCCAAAATTCTTGTTAATGAGAGCAGATTATGGCCGCGGTAATTCTACGCAAAGTTGAAAAAATTTATGACAATGGATTCAAACCTGTTCACGGCATTGATCTCGATATAAACGATGGTGAATTCATGGTTTTTGTTGGACCATCTGGGTGTGCCAAATCAACTACATTACGCATGATTGCAGGTCTTGAAGACGTATCAGGTGGTGAAATTTACATTAGCGACCGCCTTGTTAATACCCTTCCGCCTAAAGATCGCAGCATTGCAATGGTGTTCCAGAACTATGCGCTGTATCCCCATAAGACTGTATTTGACAATATGACTTTTGGTTTAAAAATGCAAAAAAGGCCAAAAGAAGAGATTAAGAAAATTGTCGAAGAAGTTGCAGAAAAACTTGAAATTAGCGATTTACTTTACCGAAAACCGAAAGAAATGTCGGGTGGTCAGCGTGTCGCGGTAGGCCGTGCAATTGTCCGTAAGTCAGATGTTTTCTTATTTGATGAGCCACTATCTAACCTTGATGCGAAACTTCGTGTTTCAATGCGAGTCAAAATTGCTCAGTTGCATCAGTCTCTCAAGGATGAGGGTCATCCAGCAACCATGATTTATGTTACACACGATCAAATTGAAGCATTGACCCTCGGTGATCGTATTTGTGTGCTTAATCAGGGGCGAATAATGCAGGTCGACACACCAGTTAATCTGTATAACCACCCTGCTAACAGATTCGTTGCTGGCTTTATTGGTTCCCCGTCAATGAATTTGATAGATGCGGTTGTACGCGAGGAAGACGGTAAACTCTATATTGACATTGCCCAAAATATTCGGTTGTACATACCTGAGAATAAACAATCAGTACTCAAAGCGTATATAGATAAACCCGTTTGTTTTGGTATTCGTCCAGAACATATCTCTTTGAGTGTGAATTGCAAAGAAATGAATACAGTCACTGGTGCATTAAGTATTATTGAAAATATGGGGAGTGAAAAATATCTTTACTTTACCGTTAACAACAAAGAGTTTATTGCAAAAGTCAACGATCAATCAATTACTACAGTCGATATTGGAAAAAATTTGTATTTCAACCTTGATACGAGCTTCTGTCATATATTTGATTTTTACACAGAAGAAAATATAACTAATTATTTGTGATTGATATGATAATAACCCCAAGTTGAATACCGGTATTAAACCCTTACCATTCCATAAGGCTTCTTACTGCTCGAACTGTCTATTGGTAATGTAATTAACTTCACGAAATGATTCTTATCCAGGTAATTGAGTTACAAAATTCCATCAATAAAGAAGAGCATATATGAATAAACCGTTGAAAACACCGCTTACTCAGTGAGTCTACTAATTAGGTCAGAGCATGTCTTCTGACCATAGTTGGAGGGCATTCAGATTCACAGTTCACAATGCTTATGTGCTGTAGACCTGTAGCCAGCTTGGGGATGAATGACGATAAATGCACATTTTATCTCAGCAATTTTTCGAAAATGTTAATTAATAATGTTAAAATTGGTAAGATTTCATTTTCAGTTCAGGAGCGCGTCTATGATACATTTGGTAAATAAATTGATAAATTTTGGTTTCACTCGTACCGATGCACAGGTTTACATCAGTCTTTTGAAAAACGGTCGTAGCAGTGGTTACAAGATTGCAAAGGAAATTTCACTTTCACGTTCGTCTGTATACTCATCAATTGATAATCTTTACAAGAACGGTTATATCTTTCTTGTCGATGGTGAAACCAAAGAATATGAAGCAAAATCTCCTGAACTCATACTTTCGCAAATTGAAAAAAGCACTATTGACAACATAAAAATCTTGAAAAAAGAATTATCACAGATGATGTTTCAGAATGAACGTGAATTCATTTATAATGTCTCTGGTTTTGATAATTTACATCAGAAAGCTAAAGAGATGCTCTCTTCTGCAGAGTATGAAATTTACCTCAACACGGATTTTGATTTACATTTTTTGAAAAATGAAATTTGTGAGGCTCTAAATCGACATGTTCGAGTTATTGTTTTTTCATTTAATAAACTTATTACTCCTGACCCACGCGTAGAACTATATTACCGTTTTAACCATGAAGAAGAATATTACCCTTCTCATCGTTTTATGCTTGTTGTTGATATGAAGACAGTAATGGTTTTTTCACAACGAGCTGAATCACTGGGGTTATACTCGAATAATCGCTTGCTTATCAATATAATTGCCGAACATATCCATAGTGATATATATCTAACCAAGTATCAGCAACAATATCCTGATGCCAATGCATTAATAAATACTTTGCATGAATCTGGCAATGATATGGTGCAGGATGAAAAACATTTGAGTGATAGCAAAAACTGTTAATATTTTCCTTTCATTGTGATCGTCTGTAGGCGATCACAATCTATTTGTCTTTTATAACGTCTAAACTTTTTTATGCAAAGGTATATTTATGATTTTTTTAACGATATAAAACCCACTGGTTGGTTAAAGAATAAGATGGAATGGTATATGAACGGTCATATAGGAGAACTGGATAAATTAGTTCCCCATCTTATTACGGAGCATAAAATATATGGAAGAGATCGTATAACTCCACTCACTGTTTCTGCTGAAGATAGCGTTATCAAAAAACAGAATAATCCCGATGATCACATGATGCAATATTATTGGTGGGATAGTGGGTAATGCTGCCAACTTACTGATTTAGTGTATGATGGTGATTTTAAGGTGCTTGCGTGGCTTCCATTTCCATCAGATGTCCTTCCTGCTCCGCTACTGAAGGCGTGGTGCGTAACGGCAAAAGCACTGCCGGACATCAGCGCTATCTCTGCTCTCATTGCCGTAAAACATGGCAACTACAGTTCACTTACACCGCCTCTCAGCCCGGTACGCACCAGAAAATCATTGATATGGCCATGAATGGCGTCGGATGTCGCGCCAGTGCACGCATTATGGGCGTTGGCCTCAACACGGTTTTACGTCACTTAAAAAACTCAGGCCGCAGTCGGTAACCTCGCGCATACA
>NZ_MECT01000133.1:0-37100 GCF_001722145.1 Shigella sp. FC1544 | reverse complement strand
GTTACTGGCCGAATCAACTGAGTTTCTCAGAATCATGCGGAATGGTGATGAGAATGCTGATGACATTGCAGGGCGCTTCACCGGGACGTATACCGGAGCTGATGCGCGATCTTGCAAGTATGGGACAACTTGTGAAATTACAGACGAGAAGGGGAAGGGCCTTCCCGAGAGTGGTAAAGGAGAGGCCCTGGAAATACCCCACAGCCCCGAAAAAGAGCCAGTCAGTTGCTTAACTGACTGGCATTAGGCCAAAGGGTCCCGTTTTTTTCCGCCATCATTTCGGAAAAGTGTCCAGAAGGGGCAAGGGGACTCGGGGAGTATAATTTCACCATTCAAAAAGAATGGAAAGAATAATGCAAAACAGAAAATGGATTTTGTCCTCGCTGGTAATGACTTTTTTCGGCATCCCCATACTGACGCAATTTTTGGCGGCGGTTGTTGCTATGCTGGGTGTCGGACTTGCCGGTATTATTGAAGTTTGTAATATCCTTATCACGCCAACAAGTTACCTTCTGCTCAACATTTTTATGCTGGCGCTGGGCGCATTAATGCTATTTTTCTCGGGGCGAGTATGGGCAGGCGATAGTGCACCAGAAAAAAGAGAAATAGCCGTCTGGCGACAATGTCTTTTTTTAGTACCCGGTTTATTAATCCTGGTTGGCTGGATAATCGCGCTGCATCTGGCAGATTATCAATTTCACCAGATGGGATCGGGTTGGTTGGCTGATCTTATGCTCCCCTGGCTGGGCGTTTTGTTAGTCTCAGTAGTCGGAGGTGAGTACTGGTGGATAGTCATTATACCCGTTGGCGCGCATATCAGTTTTTCGCTGGGGTACGGCCGGCCAACCAGACATCCTTTAACCGGTACATCCGGGCTACGTTGCCGTAATTCCCTCCTGTTTATCCTTCTCATGCTTGGTTTTGTCGCTGGTTATCAGGGTTATTTATATAAACAGCTCAATCCCGGCGTCGGTGTGCGCGAAAATATTGATACCTGGGCCTGGCGACCCGATAAACTCAATAATCAACTGACACCACTGCGTGGTAAACCGCAAATTCAGTTTACGCAAAACTGGCCGCGACTCGATGGTGCTACGGCGGCGTACCCAATTTATGCCTCTGCATTTTATGCTTTAATCGTTATACCGGAAGATTTTCACACCAGGGAATATCTGGAGAGCTCTCGTACCCCCGATGCGTATAACAGGATTGTTAAAGGTGATGCTGATATTATTTTTGTGGCGCAACCTTCCGGTGGGCAGAAAAAACGCGCTGAGGAATCGGGCATTACTTTGCTGTACACGCCTTTTGCCCGTGAAGCGTTTGTTTTCATCGTCAATGCGGATAATCCGGTTAATTCCCTGACTGAACAACAGGTGCGTGACATCTTCAGTGGTGCAATTACCAACTGGCGTACTGTTGGCGGTAACGATCAGGAGATCCAGACCTAGCAACGCCCGGAAGACTCTGGTAGCCAGACGGTGATGCAATCCCAGGTCATGAAAAATGTCCGCATGATCTCGCCGCAGGAAACAGAAGTGGCAAGTATGATGGAGGGAATGATTAAAGTCGTTGCCGAATACCGTAATACAAACAACGCAATAGGTTACACCTTCCGTTATTACGCAACACAAATGAACGCCGATAAAAATATAAAACTGCTAGCGATTAACGGTATTGCACCGACTGCCGAAAACATTCGCAACGGCAAATATCCCTATATCATCGATGCCTTTATGGTAACGCGGGAAAATACGACGTCAGAGACACAAAAATTGTTGGAGTGGTTTTTAACGCCGCAGGGACAGAGTTTGGTGGAAGATGTAGGTTATGTCCCGATGTATAAGACGCTACCTTAAAGCTGGATAATAAAAATGGAATTAGTTAATACATTATTTGCAAGCCTTGCCGGTACTGATCCCTTCACAGGCGTGGATATTACGATTGCCAACTGCAAATCGGCATACTGGGATGAAGGCATTGTTCAGCAACTTATTAACCAGGCCCTGGATGAAGGGGAAAAGTTCGTCGGTGCTGACGGTCTTGAGGGATTGCTTCGATATGATGTCACATTAAATATTGGCTTAACCTCCAGCAAAGTATGGCCGGGATTTTCCCTCGATACCGCCACCATTAGCCGTCTTTGTGCCTGTGGTGCTGATTTTGGATTTGACCCCTATATCAGTGATGTACCAGATGTTCAATGTGACCTGAACACGACAAATGACGTCACCGTACAATTTACGGCGATGCTAAATCCGGATGAGCGGGTGATAATAGCAAAGCGCCCGCTTAAAAAATGTGACTCCTGGATTGAGGATGTCTATATCTTTCAGGTCGTTAAAGATGCCTGGAAATTTCATAACAATAACAGTTTACGCGGATTTCGCGATAAGCAGGCCGAACTGAAACTCTACACGCGTCATTACTCAGTGGAAAATTGCGCAGAGGAAAGCTGTCGAGACTGCAATAGTTGCATTCGCCCCAGCTTTTCCCTTTCGCGTAGCGCCCTTATTCGCCTGAACGCGGCGAATGCTCGTTTTGTCTATCAACCGTTTACACGCGATCAGCGGGCGAGGGGGTAACTATGCAACCCAGCCCCGCCATGCAGGCATTAATTGAGCAGATTTATCACACCTTTCGTCGTTATCGGGTGCCGCAGAAATTTGTGGTTTGTTGTGAATATTGCCTGAGTCAGCAGGAACAAAAGGCATTACGGAGTACATCGTTACGAGCGATCCCGTATTCCTTAATCAATGCCTGGAATAGTAGCCCAGGGCCTGATCCGCAAAATAGCGATGAGGTCCGCTATTTTCTGCCGCGTTTACTGGAATTTGTTGCACAGGGGCATTTTGACAATATTCACGTAGTTTTTTCTCTGCGCCGTATCAACCTTGCCAACAAAGAAAACTGGCGTGCGGATGAACGGGCAATTTTACAGCGATTTGCCTGCCAGTATATGACTGATTGGGTATCCGGCGATGAAGCTGTCGAATTACAGTATATGCTGGAAATGTTTTTCCGTGCCGATATCGCTCTTGCGCCATTGCTGGATGCCATTAATTCAGTTCCCGGCTTTTGGTCGACCGTTTCTCTTGCCGGTTTATTGAACAGATATTGTGAGGATTATATCAGAGATAACCAGGACGATATCGATAACGTCATTACCACCCAAATCAATGCCTGGGCTAGAAATAATCATCCTTTACTGAAAGAAAGAGCGCGGCAAGCGATTGAGAACCCGCTAAAACAGCCCGAACCAATGACAGAATATCAGGTCTGGGAAGATGACTGGATAATTGATGAGTGTTTATGCGCGATGTATGACGCATCATCCGAATCACCAGGAAAATAAAAATGATTAGATTCCGGCTTTATATTCCCCCTGTAATTCTCGGTTTTGTTATCGTGCCATTATTGGTATGGCCGACGGTTATTGTCTTAGCCGTACTTATATTCACGTTAACTTTTCTGGCAGAAATAATATTCTCCTTTCCGCTCCTGGTTGTGCGTATTTCTCTTCAGGAATTACAACTTGAGTTAATGGTTGAATATGCACTTTTTTTCAGTGTAATGGCTGGCATCGGTTGGCAATTCTCCCGCAGAACGCCTCCTGAATTAAAAAACAGACTGCATTGCTGGCTGGTCTTTTCGCCGGTCTATTTCTGGTTAATTCTCTCGAATTTCATTCTTTATATTTCTCCAGAGAAATCAGCGTTGCTGGAAAATATCCGAAATTTCTTTCTGACGTTTGTCTGGCCTCCCCTGAATTTTTCCCCTTTTTGGCCGCAGCCTTGGACTGATTTTGTCGGCCCGATTAGTGCACAGCTTGGTTTTGCATTGGGATATTATTGCCATTGGTGCAGAAAAAATAGAAACCAGAGGAAGAAGTGGGGCGATTGGGTAACGTGCTTAAGTTTGGCGATTTTAGCTCAGGGGCCGTTATTCAATTATTTACAATGAATAGTCTAAGGAATCCAAATAGCCCGGTTGCACTTCAACCGGGCATCATCCTTACGACGCCAGCGACAACTTCTGCTGCGTATATTCCACCAGCCACTGACTCACACGAGATTGTTGATCCGCATTCAGCCACATGCCTTGTTTTGTGCGACGCCAAAGGGCATCGTCGGTGCGGCGGACCCATTCGTGATCCACCAGGTATTTCAGTTCCGCTTCGTAGAACTCATGACCGAAATCCTCCCCGAGGTCGCTTATCGCCCCCGCATTGCCGAGCAGCAGCTCGCTGTTGCTGCCGTAAGTGCGTGCGTAATGACGCGCCAGCGATTCAGTCAGGAATGGATAGCGACGGCGCAGACGAGCTGCGTAATCGTCGCGGTCGCCTTCAATGGCACCACCCGGCAGCACGCTCTCTTTCGTCCACGCCGGGCCAATACCCTGATAATACGGCGTCAGTTTTTCCAGCGCATGTTCTGCCAGTTTTCGGTAGGTGGTCAGCTTACCGCCGAATACCGACAGCAGCGGTGCTTTGCCGTTTTCATCATGGATATCAAGGGTGTAATCACGGGTAATAGCCTGCGGCGAGTCGGACTCATCATCACACAGCGGACGCACACCGGAGTAGGTCCAGACGATATCGTCACGGCTAAGCTGTTTTTTAAAGTGCGCGTTATACACTTTCAGCAGATAGTTGATTTCACTCTCTTCAATCTTCACCGCTTTCGGATCGCCTTTATACTCTACGTCGGTGGTGCCGATGATGGAAAATTCGTCCATCCACGGGATCACGAACACAATACGTTTATCTTCGTTTTGCAGAATGTAGGCCTGCTTCTGGGTATGCACACGCGGCACCACAATATGGCTGCCTTTGATCAGGCGAATGCCATAAGGCGAAGGCAGATGCATCCCCTCGTCGAAGAACTGTTTCACCCACGGGCCGGTGGCGTTAACCAGGCCGCGCGCTTGCCAGCTATATTTTTTGCCGGTATCGATATCTTCCGCTTCCACAATCCACAGGCCGTTTTCGCGGCGAGCAGAGGTGGCGCGAGTCCGAGTAAGCACTTCGCCGCCTTTACGCACCACCATCTGGGCGTTGGCGAGTACCAGACGGGTGTCGTCTACCCAACAGTCAGAATATTCGAATCCGCGCTTAATTTCCGGTTTTAACACTGAGTTTGCGCCAAAACGCAAACCGGTTGATCCCGGCAGGCTGGTGCGTTTACCCAGATGATCGTACATAAACAGACCAATCCGAATCATCCACGCCGGGCGCAGATGCGGACGATGTGGCAGGCGAAAACGCATTGGGAAGGCGATATGCGGAGCCATTTTCAGCAGCACTTCACGTTCAGCCAGCGCCTCGCTGACCAGGCGGAATTCATAGTGCTCAAGGTAGCGCAGGCCACCGTGAATGAGTTTTGAACTGGCGGAAGAGGTCGCGCAAGCGAGATCCTGCGCCTCCAGCATCAGCACGGATAAACCGCGTCCAGCGGCGTCTGCCGCGATACCAGCACCATTGATGCCGCCACCTATCACAATCAGATCTTTGGTTTCCATGCTGCCCTCATTCACTTTCGTTAAAGCTCATAAATGTTCGCTATCGAACATATTAGCAAAGAATCGCGCTTTAGGTAACATTGAAAAAATATTTTAGAGTGATATGTATAACATTATGGCGTTTATCTGCCGCTTCGACGTAAACTGTGCGGTAAATTTGCCCACTTGTTTGTAAAGAAAGAGAGACGCATGGATCTGTTCGAATGTATTAACGTTGCCGACGCGCACCAGAAGTTGCAGGAAAAAGAGGCGGTGCTGGTCGATATTCGCGATCCACAGAGTTTCGCAATGGGACATGCGGTGCAGGCTTTCCATTTAACCAACGACACGCTGGGCGCGTTTATGCGTGATAACGACTTTGACACTCCGGTGATGGTGATGTGTTATCACGGCAATAGCAGCAAAGGCGCGGCGCAGTATCTGCTGCAACAGGGCTACGATGTGGTCTATAGCATTGACGGCGGTTTTGAAGCCTGGCAGCGTCAGTTTCCCGCAGAGGTGGCGTACGGCGCGTAACGCTTTATACTGTCCCCTTTTGTGTGGAATAAGCGACAGCAACGATGTTGATGATTACCTCTTTTGCTAACCCCCGCGTGGCGCAGGCGTTTGTTGATTACATGGCGACGCAGGGTGTTATCCTTACGATTCAACAACATAACCAAAGCGATGTCTGGCTGGCGGATGAGTCCCAGGCCGAGCGCGTGCGGGCGGAGCTGGCGCGTTTTCTCGAAAACCCGGCAGATCCGCGTTATCTGGCGGCCAGCTGGCAGGCGGGCCATACCGGCAGTGGTCTGCATTATCGCCGTTATCCTTTCTTTGCTGCCTTGCGTGAACGCGCAGGTCCGGTAACCTGGGTGGTGATGATCGCCTGCGTGGTGGTGTTTATCGCCATGCAAATTCTCGGCGATCAGGAAGTGATGTTATGGCTGGCCTGGCCATTCGATCCAACACTGAAATTTGAGTTCTGGCGTTACTTCACCCACGCGTTAATGCACTTCTCGCTGATGCATATCCTCTTTAACCTGCTCTGGTGGTGGTATCTCGGCGGTGCGGTGGAAAAACGCCTCGGTAGCGGTAAGCTAATTGTTATTACTCTCATTAGCGCCCTGTTAAGCGGCTATGTGCAGCAAAAATTCAGCGGGCCGTGGTTTGGCGGGCTTTCTGGCGTGGTGTATGCGCTGATGGGCTACGTCTGGCTACGTGGTGAGCGCGATCCGCAAAGTGGCATTTACCTGCAACGTGGGTTAATTATCTTTGCGCTGATCTGGATTGTCGCCGGATGGTTTGATTTGTTTGGGATGTCGATGGCGAACGGAGCACACATCGCCGGGTTAGCCGTGGGTTTAGCGATGGCTTTTGTTGATTCGCTCAATGCGCGAAAACGAAAATAATTCCAGGGATTTATAAATGAAACAAACACAACGTCACAACGGTATTATCGAACTGGTTAAACAGCAGGGTTATGTCAGTACTGAAGAGCTGGTAGAGCATTTCTCCGTCAGCCCGCAGACTATTCGCCGCGACCTCAATGAGCTGGCGGAGCAAAACCTGATCCTGCGTCACCATGGCGGTGCGGCGCTGCCTTCCAGTTCGGTTAACACGCCGTGGCACGATCGCAAAGCCACCCAGACCGAAGAAAAAGAGAGGATTGCCCGCAAAGTGGCGGAGCAAATCCCCAACGGCTCGACACTGTTTATCGATATCGGCACCACGCCGGAAGCGGTGGCGCACGCGCTGCTTAATCACAGCAATTTGCGTATTGTCACCAACAATCTCAATGTTGCTAACACGTTGATGGTAAAAGAAGATTTCCGCATTATTCTCGCCGGTGGCGAATTACGCAGCCGCGATGGCGGGATCATTGGCGAAGCGACGCTCGATTTTATCTCCCAGTTCCGCCTTGATTTCGGCATTCTGGGGATAAGCGGCATCGATAGCGACGGCTCGCTGCTGGAGTTCGATTACCACGAAGTTCGCACCAAGCGCGCCATTATTGAGAACTCGCGCCACGTTATGCTGGTTGTCGATCACTCGAAATTTGGCCGTAACGCGATGGTCAATATGGGCAGCATCAGCATGGTAGATGCCGTCTACACCGACGCCCCGCCGCCAGTAAGCGTAATGCAGGTGCTGACGGACCATCATATTCAACTGGAGCTGTGCTGATCCTGCACGGCTTCCCACGTCAGACCAAAACGCGCCAGGTATTTGCGTAGCCGATCCGCGTCATTGACGCTGGCTTTGCCCTGGCGCGAAACATCAAAAAGCTGTCGTCCGGCTGCAGAAAGCGACTTTGCCTGGCGGCAGATAGCGATAACGTGTTCCAGTTGCATACGGTCGAAGAGATCGATGTTTTCTGCCTCTGCGCCCAGCAACGCCGTAAGCGCGGAGGGGCGGCTCTCCTGCCAGTTATAGCGCAGACGGTTTATCTCATCTTCAACCACGTCCAGAGTGATGCGTCCGCTAGTGGCAAAGGTGGCCATCCGCGTGACGCTGGCAGAAAGTTCGCGAAAGTTACCGCGCCATGTTGCCTGGGGAGAGGTCGCAAAAGCCAACCAGGCGCGCCGCGCTTCGGTGTTAAAACGCACGCTGTCGCCAGTGAGTGTGGCGTGGCGCTCCACTTCATAATCAAGGTTCGGTTCAATATCTTCCTGGCGCTGGCGTAGACCCGGCAGGGTGAAGGTCCAGAGATTGATCCGCGCGTACAGATCTTCGCGAAATTTGCCTTCGGCAACCAGCTGGCGCAAATCGCGCACCGTTCCGGCGATAAGCTGAAAATCACTGCTCACCTGGCGATCGCTGCCAAACGGGTAAAAGGTTTTCTCTTCAATGGCTTTTAGCAGCATTGCCTGTTCGTCTGCGCCCAGTTCGCCAATCTCATCAAAAAACAACATTCCGCCGTTGGCGCTGCGTAATAAACCTTCACGAGATTCCCGCGCCCCGGTAAACGCGCCTTTCACATGACCAAACAGCGTCGACATGGCGGTATCGCCGCGCAGGGTGGCGCAGTTCACTTCCACAAACGCGCCGCTAAACTGATGCCGCGCCTGTTTTAATTCAAATATACGTCGCGCCAGAAATGACTTTCCCGCACCGGTTGGGCCGTTAAGCAGGATCGGTGCGCGGGATTTAATCGCCACTTTTTCAATCTGCTCAATCATGCGGTTGAAGTGGGGGTTACGCGTGGCAATGCCGGACTTAAGAAAATCAAGCGTTTGCTGGCGTTCCTCGGCAAAGCGGCTGGCGATGGCGTTATAACGGCTTAGATCGAGATCGATAATCGTCACTTCACCGGCACCGCGCGGTTGTTCTTTTTTGCGCGGTGGTGAAGTTTGTATCAACCGGGCGGGTAGATAACGCGCTTCCGCCAGCAGAAACCAGCAAATCTGCGCGACGTGGGTGCCGGTGGTGATGTGAATTAAATAGTCTTCTTTTTCTGGCTGAAACTTGTAACCACGGGCGAAATCATGCAGGCAGGCGTAAACCTCTTCGAAATCCCACGGGTTATGCAGTTCAATCTCAATGCTCACCACTTCTGTTTCTGGCGAAACGCTGGCGATATCGCGTTTAAGCGTTTCAAATAGCGAGCACGAGCGGGCGTCATGCAATAATTCCAGTCGATCGATGACCAACGATTCTTGCTGGCATAAACAGAGTGTCGGACGCCATTTTGACCAGCGCTGACTGCCGCGCCCGGCATAATCCAGCACCGTTCCGACAAAGCCAAAAGCTACTGTTTTACGCATCTTAGATATCCTTATAAAAGACGATATTTCATTATCGGTAAATCGGCTTTGCGGGAAATCTCCGGTTACGGACATAAAGATATAATCTTTTTAAAAACAATGAATTAAAAAATTAATTTACTTATTTAATTTTCTGGCACGACGGTTGCAATTATCAGGACAGCAAACAACGAAAAGAGAAAAACAAAATGAATTACGAATTACTGACCACTGAAAATGCCCCGGTAAAAATGTGGACCAAAGGCGTGCCGGTAGAAGCCGATGCGCGTCAGCAACTTATTAATACGGCGAAGATGCCGTTTATTTTCAAACATATTGCGGTAATGCCTGATGTACACCTGGGTAAAGATTCCACCATTGGTAGCGTGATCCCGACCAAAGGGGCGATTATTCCGGCGGCGGTGGGCGTGGATATTGGCTGTGGAATGAACGCGCTGCGTACCGCGTTAACGGCGGAAGACCTGCCTGAAAACCTGGCAGAGCTGCGTCAGGCGATTGAAACGGCCGTGCCGCACGGGCGTACTACCGGGCGTTGTAAACGTGATAAAGGCGCATGGGAAAACCCGCCTGTTAACGTCGATGCGAAATGGGCTGAGCTTGAAGCCGGTTATCAGTGGTTAACGCAAAAATATCCCCGTTTCCTGAATACCAATAACTATAAACACCTGGGAACGCTGGGAACCGGTAACCACTTTATTAAAATCTGCCTTGATGAGTCGGACCAGGTGTGGATTATGCTGCACTCCGGTTCACGCGGAATTGGTAACGCCATCGGGACTTACTTTATCGATCTGGCACAAAAAGAGATGCAGGAAACGCTTGAGACGTTGCCGTCGCGTGATCTGGCGTACTTTATGGAAGGTACGGAATACTTTGATGATTACCTGAAAGCCGTGGCCTGGGCGCAGCTTTTTGCCAGCCTTAACCGCGATGCGATGATGGAAAACGTGGTAACGGCATTGCAGAGCATTACGCAGAAAACGGTCAGACAGCCACAAACGCTGGCGATGGAAGAGATCAACTGTCACCACAACTATGTGCAAAAAGAACAGCACTTTGGTGAAGAGATCTACGTGACGCGTAAAGGCGCGGTGTCTGCGCGTGCTGGTCAATATGGAATTATTCCCGGTTCGATGGGAGCAAAAAGCTTTATCGTCCGTGGGCTGGGAAATGAAGAGTCGTTCTGTTCGTGCAGCCACGGTGCCGGGCGGGTAATGAGCCGAACTAAAGCGAAAAAACTGTTCAGCGTGGAAGATCAAATTCGTGCCACCGCGCATGTGGAATGCCGTAAAGATGCCGAAGTGATCGACGAAATCCCGATGGCGTATAAAGATATTGATGCGGTGATGACGGCACAAAGCGATCTGGTGGAAGTTATCTATACCCTGCGTCAGGTGGTGTGCGTAAAAGGATAAATGATGAAAAGGATGATTGCGCTGGATGGCGCACAGGGCGAAGGTGGCGGGCAGATTCTGCGCTCGGCGCTGAGCCTGTCGATGATAACCGGCCAGCCATTTACCATCACCAGCATTCGTGCCGGGCGGGCGAAACCGGGGCTGTTGCGCCAGCATCTGACCGCGGTAAAAGCGGCTGCGGAAATTTGTAGGGCAACGGTGGAAGGCGCGGAGCTGGGGTCGCAGCGTCTGGTCTTCCGGCCTGGCGCCGTGCGCGGCGGCGAGTACCGCTTTGCTATCGGTAGTGCCGGAAGCTGTACGCTGGTGCTGCAAACGGTGCTGCCCGCGCTGTGGTTTGCCGATGGACCTTCGCGTGTTGAAGTGAGCGGAGGCACCGATAACCCGTCGGCGCCGCCTGCGGATTTTATCCGCCGGGTGCTGGAGCCGCTGCTGGCGAAAATAGGAATTCATCAGCAAACCACGCTATTACGTCACGGTTTTTATCCTGCCGGAGGCGGCGTGGTGGCAACGGAAGTCTCGCCCGTGGCATCGTTTAACACCTTGCAACTTGGCGAGCGCGGGAACATTGTGCAGATGCGTGGAGAAGTTCTATTAGCTGGTGTGCCGCGCCATGTTGCTGAGCGTGAAATCGCTACACTGGCGGGGAGTTTTTCCCTGCATGAACAGAATATTCATAACCTGCCGCGCGACCAGGGGCCGGGTAATACCGTCTCGTTGGAAGTCGAAAGTGAAAATATCACTGAACGCTTTTTCGTCGTCGGTGAAAAGCGCGTCAGTGCCGAGGTGGTAGCCGCGCAGTTAGTGAAAGAGGTGAAACGCTACCTGGCAAGCCCGGCGGCAGTGGGGGAATATCTCGCCGACCAGCTGGTGCTACCGATGGCGCTGGCGGGCGCGGGAGAATTTACGGTCGCCCATCCTTCATGCCATCTGCTGGCCAATATCGCCGTGGTGGAGCGTTTCTTGCCGGTGCGGTTTGGTTTGATAGAAACAGATGGCGTAACGCGGGTGAGTATTGAATGATGTAAAGATGTAAACCGGATCCAATGCATTATCCGGCTAAACTCACACCCCATATCCCATCATCTTCAGCAGTTTCTGCGCGTGTTGTACCGCGGCCTGACGGTGGGCGACGCCGAGTTTTTGGTACAGATTGCGGATATGCGTCTTGATGGTGGTTGCCGCCACTTCCAGCTCGCCCGCAATTTGCTCATTGCTGTAACCGGAGTAGATCAGCCCCAGGACCTGCCATTCACGTTGGGTCAACGGGCTGGTGCGGATCAGTTCTGGCACTTCCGGATGATTTAGCAGACGTTCAACGAAATTCTCATCGAAATGGGCGAATTTATGCCGATGATGTTGATTGATTTCTCGCAGAATACGCTGCGCGCGATGCTGTTCCAGTTCCGGCAGCGTATTGAGTTGAATCAGCTGGCGCAGTTGTTGCGCCATCGCTTCGCCTTCGATGACAAAATGACTGATAAATCCGGTGCGATTCGCCAGTTTTAATGCGTCCAGCAACACGCGCTGGGCGTCACTTTTACGTCCGGCCTGCCAGTACAGTTGATTAAGCAGCAACAGGTTACGGTTGAGATCGCTCATCAACCGCAGACTGCGGGCATTTTCATTGAGTTCTTCGAGAACAATTTCCGCAGGTTCAAACTCGCCCAGCAAGATTTGTGCGCGGGCAATGTTGCGCCATTGACCTTGCAGGAAGTGGTTGTTCGCAAACTCCGGTTTAGCCGTATGACGCAACCAGTTGGCAGCGGCGGCTTTATCGCCGGTCGTTTGCCAGTAAATCACCCGGACTTTGTTGGCGTTAGAGATCCAGTCGCTGTGATATTTGCCATTCCCCAGCAGGTTTTCCAGACGGTTCAGCTGGCTACGGGCGTTATCTAAATCACCACGGGCCAGCGAGCATTGAATCAACATTGCCAGGCACTGAAGCTGTTGCTGTGGCTGATAAGACGACAAGACTTCAATCCCGCTACGCGCCGACGCTTCGGCTTCATCCAGCCGTGCCCAGGCCCATAACAGTTGTGCTCGGATGCGCACCAGAAACTCATGCATCGGCAGCTGTTCCAGATGCTGCTCGTTGATCAGCTGGAACGCTTTTTCCTGTGTTTCCCACGCGGTTTGCAGGAACCCTTGGGCAAACAGAATTTCACTTTGCTGGATTAAACTCCATAAGGCGTAGTGCCAGACGTCGTGCTGGCGTGCCATCTGTTCGGTTTGCTGCATTAGCGCCAGTGAGCGGGTCAATTCGCCTTTGCAGTGCAGCACTTCACCCAGCACCGAGGTTGCCACAATGCGGCTATAGAACCAGCCCGGTGGCAGCTCTTCCAGTGCCAGTTTTGCCAGCCGTTCCGCTTCATCCGGATTACCATCGTTAATCGCCACCTGGGCGCGCAGAGCGTTAAATTCTGCGTGCATGGTGCCTTCTCTGATGTCCTTGATTTCATGTTCAGCACGGGCTAGCAGGGTGTTAACTTCGCCATAGCGATGTTGGCTTTGCATTAGCCACGCCTGCAATAACACTAACTGCGGATTTTCCAGCAAACTGTCCCACGGCAGGGCCTTAAGCGACTCTTCCAGCAGCGACAGTTCGCTATGGTTGAACAAACTCCAGGCGTGATTAAGCAGAATATCGCGCAGCATCAGCGCATCGCCTGCCGCCAGCGCATGATGAATCGCTTCGCTGGGAAATCCCTGGGCCATCCAGCTTTCTGCGGCGGCACGGTGGATTTCCGGCAGCTCCGCCGCCAGTTCCCACTGGCAGCGCTGGCGCAGGAAGTTGCCAAACAGCGGGTGATAGCAGAACCACTCGCCGGTATCATCCATCCGCTGTAAAAACAGCCCCTGACGCTCAATCTCTTCGAGACGCATTTGCCCGTTTTCTTCGCCGGTCACACGGGTGATGAGCGCATCGTTCATTGAGCGCAAAATGGCGCTTTTCAACAGAAAATGGCGCGTTGCGAGATCGACGTTATCCAAAACCTCATCGACCAGATAATCCGAAAGATGGCTGGCATTGATTCCCGCCAGGCGGCGTGCCGACTTATGGGCTGAGTGGGTATTCTGCCGGGCGGAGAGGGCGATTAGCTGTAGTGCCGTCGCCCAACCGGAAACGTCATCGCAAATCCGACTGCTTTCTGCGGCTTCAATCGGCGATGACAGACGGCAATCAAAAAACTGCTTCGCTTCCTGATGGGTAAATGCCAGTTGCTGACTGCCAATTTCCAGCAGTTGGTCACGAACACGCAGATTGGCAATGCCCAGTTGCGGAAGGTTGCGTGACAACACCACCAGGGTGAGATTTTCTGGTTGATGGCGAATAAAGAAGCGCATTGACTCGTGGATCACTGGATTAGTGATCAGATGATAGTCATCGATGACCAGATAAAGTGGGCTATGCCATTCCGCCAGCTCAATGAAAAGCTGGGCGAAGAGTGACGTCAGGCTGGCATATTGCCGTTTTTGCGCCATCGTCTCACATATCGCACAGTGACCGTTGGTTGCCTGCTGCACGGTGGCAATGAGATAGCTGGCGAAACGCTCTTGCTGGTTATCACCTTCATCCAGCGAGTACCAGCCGATATCGTTTTTGCCTGCCGCCCACTGGGAAATGAGGGTGGTCTTTCCGTAGCCCGCAGGACTCGTGATCAGCGCCAGCCGGAAGTTGTTCGCGCCGGAAAGTTTAGCCAGCAGGCGCTCACGAACCACGGTATGGTCGAGTCGAACCGGACGACTTAGTTTTGACGGAATCAGCATAGTTAATCACTTCACTGTGGAAAATGAGGAAATATTATTTTTTTTGCGCTTCGTAATTAATGGTTATAAGGTCGGCCAGAAACCTTTCTAATGCAAGCGATGACGTTTTTTTATGTGTCTGAATTTGCACTGTGTCACAATTCCAAATCTTTATTAACAACTCACCTAAAACGACGCTGATCCAGCGTGAATACTGGTTTCCCTTATGTTCATCAGATTCATTTAAGCAAGGGTTTCTTCTTCATTCCTGATGAAAGTGCCATCTAAAAAGATGATCTTAATAAATCTATTAAGAATGAGATGGAGCACACTGGATATTTTACTTGTGAAACTGTTTCACTCCTTTACTTAATTTATAGAGTTACCTTCCGCTTTTTGAAAATACGCAACGGCCATTTTTTGCACTTAGATACAGATTTTCTGCGCTGTATTGCATTGATTTGCTGCTAATCCTGTGGTTTGCACTAGCTTTAAGTGGTTGAGATCACATTTCCTTGCTCATCCCCGCAACTCCTCCCTGCCTAATCCCCCGCAGGATGAGGAAGGTCAACATCGAGCCTGGCAAACTAGCGATAACGTTGTGTTGAAAATCTAAGAAAAGTGGAACTCCTATGTCACAACCTATTTTTAACGATAAGCAATTTCAGGAAGCGCTTTCACGTCAGTGGCAGCGTTATGGCTTAAATTCTGCGGCTGAAATGACTCCTCGCCAGTGGTGGCTAGCAGTGAGTGAAGCACTGGCCGAAATGCTGCGTGCTCAGCCATTCGCCAAGCCGGTGGCGAATCAGCGACATGTTAACTACATCTCAATGGAGTTTTTGATTGGTCGCCTGACGGGCAACAACCTGTTGAATCTCGGCTGGTATCAGGATGTACAGGATTCGTTGAAGGCTTATGACATCAATCTGACGGACCTGCTGGAAGAAGAGATCGACCCGGCGCTGGGTAACGGTGGTCTGGGACGTCTGGCGGCGTGCTTCCTCGACTCAATGGCAACTATCGGTCAGTCTGCGACGGGTTACGGTCTGAACTATCAATATGGTTTGTTCCGCCAGTCTTTTGTCGATGGCAAACAGGTTGAAGCGCCGGATGACTGGCATCGCAGTAACTACCCGTGGTTCCGCCACAACGAAGCACTGGATGTGCAGGTAGGGATTGGCGGTAAAGTGACGAAAGACGGACGCTGGGAGCCGGAGTTTACCATTACCGGTCAAGCGTGGGATCTCCCCGTTGTCGGCTATCGTAATGGCGTGGCGCAGCCGCTGCGTCTGTGGCAGGCGACGCACGCGCATCCGTTTGATCTGACTAAATTTAACGACGGTGATTTCCTGCGTGCCGAACAGCAGGGCATCAATGCGGAAAAACTGACCAAAGTTCTCTATCCAAACGACAACCATACTGCCGGTAAAAAGCTGCGCTTGATGCAGCAGTACTTCCAGTGTGCCTGTTCGGTAGCGGATATTTTGCGTCGCCATCATCTGGCGGGGCGTAAACTGCACGAACTGGCGGATTATGAAGTTATTCAGCTGAACGATACCCACCCAACTATCGCGATTCCAGAACTGCTGCGCGTGCTGATCGATGAGCACCAGATGAGCTGGGATGACGCCTGGGCCATTACCAGCAAAACTTTCGCTTACACCAACCATACCCTGATGCCAGAAGCGCTGGAACGCTGGGATGTGAAACTGGTGAAAGGCTTACTGCCGCGCCATATGCAGATTATTAACGAAATTAATACTCGCTTTAAAACGCTGGTGGAGAAAACCTGGCCGGGCGATGAAAAAGTGTGGGCCAAACTGGCGGTTGTGCACGATAAACAAGTGCATATGGCGAACCTGTGTGTGGTTGGCGGTTTCGCGGTGAACGGTGTTGCGGCGCTGCACTCGGATCTGGTGGTGAAAGATCTGTTCCCGGAATATCACCAGCTATGGCCGAACAAATTCCATAACGTCACCAACGGTATTACCCCACGTCGCTGGATCAAACAGTGCAACCCTGCACTGGCGGCTCTGTTGGATAAATTACTGCAAAAAGAGTGGGCTAACGATCTCGATCAGCTGATCAATCTGGAAAAATTCGCTGATGATGCGAAATTCCGTCAGCAATATCGCGAGATCAAGCAGGCGAATAAAGTCCGTCTGGCGGAGTTTGTGAAAGTTCGTACCGGTATTGAGATCAATCCACAGGCGATTTTCGATATTCAGATTAAACGTCTGCATGAGTACAAACGCCAGCACCTGAATCTGCTGCATATTCTGGCGTTGTACAAAG
Organism: Shigella sp. FC1544; assembly: GCF_001722145.1. NCBI lineage: Bacteria > Pseudomonadati > Pseudomonadota > Gammaproteobacteria > Enterobacterales > Enterobacteriaceae > Shigella > Shigella sp. FC1544. The sequence goes on along the minus strand of NZ_MECT01000133.1, from coordinate 20,377 downwards.
AAATTCGTGAAAACCCGCAGGCTGATCGCGTACCGCGCGTCTTCCTCTTCGGCGCGAAAGCGGCACCGGGCTACTACCTGGCGAAGAATATTATCTTTGCGATCAACAAAGTGGCTGACGTGATCAACAACGATCCACTGGTTGGCGATAAGTTGAAGGTGGTGTTCCTGCCGGATTATTGCGTTTCGGCGGCGGAAAAACTGATCCCGGCGGCGGATATCTCCGAACAAATTTCGACTGCAGGTAAAGAAGCTTCCGGTACCGGCAATATGAAACTGGCGCTCAATGGTGCGCTTACTGTCGGTACGCTGGATGGTGCGAACGTTGAAATCGCCGAGAAAGTCGGTGAAGAAAATATCTTTATTTTTGGTCATACCGTGGAACAAGTGAAGGCAATTCTGGCCAAAGGCTACGACCCGGTGAAATGGCGGAAGAAAGATAAGGTGCTGGACGCAGTATTGAAAGAGCTGGAAAGCGGTAAATACAGCGACGGCGATAAGCATGCCTTCGACCAGATGCTGCACAGTATCGGCAAACAAGGCGGCGATCCGTATCTGGTGATGGCGGATTTCGCAGCCTATGTTGAGGCACAAAAGCAGGTGGATGTGCTGTACCGCGACCAGGAGGCCTGGACTCGCGCGGCGATCCTCAATACCGCCCGCTGCGGTATGTTTAGCTCGGATCGCTCTATTCGCGATTATCAGGCTCGTATCTGGCAGGCAAAACGCTAAGGAAGCTCGATGGAAAGCAAACGTCTGGATAATGCCGCGCTGGCGGCGGGGATTAGCCCCAATTACATCAATGCCCACGGTAAACCGCAGTCGATTAGCGCCGAAACCAAACGGCGTTTGCTTGACGCGATGCATCAACGTACCGCCACGAAAGTGGCGGTAACGCCAGTCCCGAATGTCATGGTTTATACCAGCGGCAAAAAAATGCCGATGGTGGTGGAGGGCAGCGGCGAATATAGCTGGCTGCTGACCACCGAAGAAGGAACACAGTACAAAGGCCATGTAACGGGGGGCAAAGCGTTCAATCTACCGACGAAGCTGCCGGAAGGTTATCACACGCTGACACTCACCCAGGACGACCAGCGCGCGCATTGCCGGGTGATTGTCGCCCCGAAACGCTGTTACGAACCGCAGGCGTTGCTGAATAAACAAAAGCTGTGGGGTGCCTGCGTTCAGCTTTATACGCTGCGATCGGAAAAAAACTGGGGTATTGGGGATTTTGGCGATCTCAAAGCGATGCTGGTGGATGTGGCAAAACGTGGCGGGTCGTTCATCGGCCTGAACCCGATTCATGCGCTCTATCCGGCAAATCCGGAGAGTGCCAGCCCATACAGCCCGTCTTCTCGCCGTTGGCTGAATGTGATTTATATCGACGTTAACGCCGTTGAAGATTTCCATCTTAGCGAAGAGGCTCAGGCCTGGTGGCAGTTGCCGACCACGCAACAGACGCTGCAACAGGCGCGCGATGCCGACTGGGTCGATTACTCCACGGTTACCGCCCTAAAAATGACAGCATTACGAATGGCGTGGAAAGGTTTCGCGCAACGTGATGATGAGCAGATGACCGCGTTTCGCCAGTTTGTTGCAGAGCAGGGCGACAGCCTGTTCTGGCAGGCAGCCTTTGATGCGCTACATGCCCAGCAAGTGAAAGAGGACGAAATGCGCTGGGGCTGGCCTGCATGGCCAGAGATGTATCAGAACGTGGATTCACCAGAAGTGCGTCAGTTCTGCGAAGAACATCGTGATGACGTCGATTTTTATCTCTGGTTGCAGTGGCTGGCTTACAGCCAGTTTGCCGCCTGCTGGGAGATAAGCCAGGGCTATGAAATGCCGATTGGCTTGTATCGTGATCTGGCGGTTGGCGTAGCGGAAGGTGGGGCGGAAACCTGGTGTGACCGTGAACTATATTGCCTGAAAGCGTCGGTTGGCGCGCCGCCGGATATCCTCGGCCCGTTGGGGCAGAACTGGGGATTACCGCCAATGGACCCGCATATCATCACCGCGCGTGCCTATGAACCGTTTATCGAGCTGTTGCGTGCCAATATGCAAAACTGCGGCGCATTACGAATTGACCATGTGATGTCGATGCTGCGTTTGTGGTGGATACCGTATGGCGAGACGGCAGATCAGGGCGCGTATGTTCACTATCCGGTGGATGATCTGCTCTCGATTCTGGCACTCGAAAGTAAACGTCATCGCTGTATGGTGATTGGTGAAGATCTCGGTACCGTACCGGTAGAGATTGTCGGTAAGCTGCGCAGCAGCGGTGTGTACTCCTACAAAGTGCTCTATTTCGAAAACGACCACGAGAAGACGTTCCGTGCACCGAAAGCGTATCCGGAGCAGTCGATGGCGGTTGCGGCGACACATGACCTGCCTACGCTGCGCGGTTACTGGGAGAGCGGGGATCTAACGTTGGGCAAAACCCTGGGGCTGTATCCGGATGAAGTGGTACTGCGCGGTCTGTATCAGGATCGCGAACTGGCGAAGCAAGGGCTGCTGGATGCACTGCATAAATATGGTTGTCTGCCAAAACGTGCCGGGCATAAGGCATCGTTGATGTCGATGACGCCGACGCTTAATCGTGGTTTGCAGCGCTACATTGCCGACAGTAACAGTGCTCTGTTAGGACTACAGCCGGAAGACTGGCTGGATATGGCCGAACCGGTGAATATTCCTGGCACCAGTTACCAGTATAAAAACTGGCGACGCAAGCTTTCCGCAACGCTTGAGACGATGTTTGCCGATGATGGCGTGAATAAGTTGCTGAAGGATTTGGACAGACGGCGCAGAGCTGCAGCGAAGAAGCAGTAGAGTGCGGTTGATGCCGGATGCGATGCATCCGGCAGTCAGTGTTATCAAATCACCATATTCAGCAGCAGACAGCCTACCAGACCGCACACCGAGATAATGGTTTCCAGCATCGACCAGGATTTGATGGTCTCGCCGATAGTTAGGTTAAAGTACTCTTTGAACAGCCAGAAGCCCGGATCGTTCACATGAGAGAAAATCACACTACCGGAACCCACCGCAATAACCATCAGCTCCGGGCTAACACCCGTCGTTGCAATCAGCGGTGCCGCGATACCACCCGCAGTGATTGCCGCAACGGTTGCGGAACCCAGCGCGATACGCAGTACGGCAGCAATCGACCAGGCCATCAGCAGCGGAGAAATGTTGGTTTCGTGCATCATGGAAGCAATGTATTTGTCCACGCCGCTGTCTACCAACATCTGCTTGAACGCACCGCCACCACCGATGATCAACAGCATCATCGCAATGATTTTGATGGAAGAAACCAGCGTGTCGTTAATCTGATCCATTGAACGACCACGGTTCAGACCAAAGGTGAACATCGCAATCAGCACGGCAATCAGCGTAGCCATTACCGGGTCACCGAGGAACTCCGCTACCGGCAGGAAAGCATGACCTTTCGGCAGGATCATTTCGGCAATCGCACGCATCGCCATCAGCACTACCGGCACCAGAGAGGTCCAGACGCTGACGCCAAAGCTCGGCATCTCTTCTTCGCTGAAGGTTTTCGCGCTGTACAGACCTTCAGGGATCGGCTTATCGATACCTTTCAACACGCGAGCGTAAACCGGACCGGCGAGAATCACGGTCGGGATTGCCAGAATAGTACCGTACAGCAGGGTTTTACCCATGTCGGCATTGAAAATGGTGGCAATCGCAGTCGGACCCGGATGCGGTGGCAGGAAGCCGTGGGTCACAGACAGTGCAGCTGCCATTGGTACACCAACATACAGCAGTGGAATATTCGCAGAAGCCGCGATGGTAAACACCAGCGGCAGCATCAGCACAAAGCCCACTTCATAGAACAGGGCAAAACCAACGGTAAAACCGGTCAGTACCACCGCCCACTGGATGTGTTTTTTACCAAATTTGGCAATCAGGGTGGTGGCGATACGTTGTGCGCCACCGCAGTCTGCCAGCATTTTGCCCAGCATCGCGCCAAAACCCATGATCAGGGCAAGGCTACCGAGCGTCCCGCCGACACCGGCTTTGATGGAGCCAATAACTTTATCCAGCGGCATCCCTTGCATTAATCCAACAGCAAGCGCCACGAGGACGAGAGCGATGAAGCCGTTCATTTTGAAACGGATCATCAGGAGCAACAACAAGATTACACCGATAGCAACAATGACTAATGGCATGATTTACCTGGCCTTTCATTTGTTATGGGTAACGTCAATTTTCTGACGACAAACTCTAATTATCCCAATCGGGAACAGAGATATTGCGGCACCACGACTGATACCCACTAAAACTAATTATTGTAGTCAGATGTCAGGAGTATGTTTGGTACCCATGTGAATGATACGGGTAACATCTGGCGTTTGAGAATCACCAGAGCGGAGTAAATTTAAATTATGAGAGGTTGGTCATATTATCGCGGAGAAACGAAGGGAGGGATTTGCCAAAGCAATGCTGCGCCAACGTCTGGCACATGTTCAACGTAGGCCCGAAATGACGCTTTAGCGTCGCATCGGGCAATCTACAAAAGAGGGGATAACTTAGTAGTAGGAGTGTTCGCCGCGCTGGTGTTCGGTGAGATCGCGCACACCTTTCAGCTCCGGGAATTCGTTTAGCAGCTGCTTCTCGATCCCTTCTTTCAGCGTCACATCGACCATGGAACAACCGTTACAGCCGCCGCCAAATTGCAGAATGGCGTAACCGTCTTCGGTGATTTCCATCAGTGAAACGCGGCCACCGTGACCAGCAAGCTGTGGGTTGATCTGCGACTGCAGCATATACTCCACGCGCTCCATCAGTGGTGCATCGTCTGCCACTTTACGCATTTTGGCGTTAGGCGCTTTCAGTGTTAGCTGAGAACCCAACTGGTCGGTAACAAAATCGATCTCTGCATCTTCCAGGTAAGGAGCGCTTAACTCATCAACATACGCGGTCAGCAGGTCAAATTTCAGGGCAGTGTCGGTGGCTTCCACGGCATCCGGCGGACAATAAGAAACACCACATTCAGCGTTAGGCGTGCCAGGGTTAATCACAAATACGCGGATTTGTGTCCCTTCTTCCTGGTTTGCCAGCAGTTTGGCAAAGTGCGCTTGTGCAGCATCGGAAATACGGATCATAGTAATGGCCTAATAGTTGACTATTTTAGTTGGTTATAATACGCCCATCATCGAGGCTCTACAAGGTTCGACAAAGGCACCAGACCTGGACAGTCGCCGCACCATTGCGTAAAAGCAACTGCGCAATCTCTGCGACGGTACTTCCGGTGGTAACGACATCATCCACAATCACCATATGGCGACCTTGCACGGGCAATTCAAGACGAAAGGCATTTTTCAGGTTGCGCTTGCGTAGCCGGGCACTGAGAAAATGCTGGGTCGCAGTGGCCCGTGTTCGTGTGACGGCTTCGCTATCCCATCGGCAGTGCAACCAGCGTGATAACGGCTGACACAGCAAATCGCTCTGATTAAATCCCCGACGCCAGTGACGCCGCTGCCATAACGGAACGCTGATGATGCGATCCGGCAATTGCAATCCGGTGGTGCGACGAGCGTGTAAGACTTCCAATAGTAACAGACGTGACAGGGCGCTGGCGATTTCACTGCGCCGGGAAAATTTAAGCTGGTGGATAAGCGGACTTAACGGCGGCGCATAGTCGGCAACCGTGACCAGTCTTTGCCAGGGCGGTGGTTTTTGCAGGCAGCGACCGCAGGGAAGATGTGAGTGTGTGGCGGGTAATCCACATTGTGGGCATAACGTTTTATCTGTACGGGCGGCGCGTGAGCAGACCGAACAAATCCCTCAATGACCTAACGCCAGCGGCATTCGGCATAGCCAGCATAATCCCGGTACTGTTAGCATATGTTCATCCTTGTAAGTCAAAAGAGAACAATAGCGGATGAATAACATCTGGTGGCAGACCAAAGGTCAGGGGAATGTTCATCTTGTGCTGCTGCACGGATGGGGACTGAATGCCGAAGTGTGGCGTTGCATTGACGAGGAACTTAGCTCGCATTTTACGCTGCACCTTGTTGATCTGCCCGGCTTCGGGCGCAGCCAGGGATTTGGTGCGCTGTCACTTGCTGATATGGCCGAAGCCGTGCTGCAACAGGCACCTGATAAAGCCATTTGGTTAGGCTGGAGTCTGGGCGGGCTGGTGGCAAGCCAGATTGCGTTAACCCATCCCGAGCGTGTTCAGGCGCTGGTCACCGTGGCGTCGTCACCTTGTTTTAGTGCTCGTGACGATTGGCCGGGGATAAAACCGGACGTGCTGGCGGGATTTCAGCAGCAACTCAGTGATGATTTTCAGCGTACAGTGGAGCGGTTCCTGGCGTTACAAACCATGGGGACTGAAACGGCGCGCCAGGATGCGCGGGCGTTGAAGAAAACCGTTCTGGCGTTACCGATGCCGGAGGTTGACGTGCTTAATGGCGGGCTGGAAATCCTGAAAACGGTTGATCTCCGTCAGCCGCTGCAAAACGTGCCCATGCCGTTTTTGCGATTGTATGGCTATCTCGATGGTCTGGTGCCGCGCAAAGTGGTGCCGATGCTGGATAAACTCTGGCCTCGCAGCAAATCATATATCTTCGCCAAAGCGGCCCATGCGCCGTTTATTTCGCATCCGGTCGAGTTTTGTCACCTGCTGGTGGCGTTGAAGCAGAGGGTGTAGGCAACTTTTGAAATGGCGAGACAGAAATTTACTGGCTCGCCGCAGCCAACTCTTCTTCTGACACCCCGGTAAAGCGCATGATGTCTGTAAGAGGGACTCCGGATTCAAGCATTATTTTGGCTATATGCAGGGCTTTGGATTGTTCCCCCTCCTGCCGCAATCTTTCCGCAATTGTCATTAAACTCTCCTTGTGTTTCGGTGAACGTTCGGCAACGCCGTCGATAAAATCGTTAAAACGTACCGCGTCGCCGGTTTGCAGTATGTAATTAAACAGCCCTTTGATTTGTCTGTCATTAGCGTATCCACTACTTAATAAGCAGGCCATTTGCTCTACTAGCCCCATCAGGTCGCGTTGACGAATATGTTTTTGAATTAACTCCAGCAGCGCCATACGTCGGTGCTGCATGATTTCATCATCAGGCATGACGGTGACATCAATCAGCGGAAATGCGGAGGCATAAAGCTGCCTTGCCAGTTTGGGATCGGCGAAACAATCCAGCCAACACAGCGAATAGGGATAGGGGCTTTCAATACCGTGGTAAAACAACAATGGCACCACCATCGGCAACGTTTTGTATCCAGCATCAAGGTGATTTTGCATTGCGGCAATAGCGTAACGCATCATGCGAAATGCGATCAGTTTGTTTGGGGTGCTTTGATGTTCAATCAGACAATAGATGTATCCTGGTCCTTGTTCCGTTTTCACCGACCACAGCACATCGGAATAGCTTTCACGCAGATCGTCATCAATAAAGCTGCTCGACTCCAGCTTGAGGGTTTTCATATCACAAAGCGCGTGAATGGGTGCCGGTAAATGAAACGCAAGAAAATCACGAGCCGTGTCCGGTTGGCGTAAAAAGAGTTTGAACAGCGCATCGTGTGGGGTGGAACTCTGCTTTTTGCTCATGGCGTTCCTTCACCTGTTGTTTGAATGCCGCGACTCTACGCGCCACTCCACACCTGTGTATTAGCGAGTTTTCATCCCTGCGAGATGCTTTCAAAGGAACTTACGCCGTGCTGCAAGAGTTGCATTTTTATGGAAAGCCGCACGCAAAAAAGCCCGGATGCAGACGCATACCGGGCTTTCCAAAACAGGCGATGGAGTAAGGTTAACGAAGCGCCCACCACTCGCGCAGACAGGCTTTTCCTTCCGGGCAGCTTTTACAACTGCCAGAGAGGCAGCCGTCAGGTTCTTCCTGAATCCGCACGGCTTTGCCCATACTTTCCAGTTGTTGCAGCATGGCGTTAATCATTGGCTGTGGAGTGTTCAATGTCTGGCTTATCTGGGCCGCTTCCATACGGCCCCGTAACGCCAGCAAATCGCGCACCTGAATAAGTGAAGCCATTAATGGCAATCACCGGTGGTGCTGGCTGCGCAGCAACTGCTTACCGACTTGCGGGTTGCCAGCAGTTCGATATCCACCCGGCTACGCGCGCGGCGCAGCAGACCGATAACCACGATGTTAAACAGGATAACCGCCAGAATGCACACCAGGCTGTAAGTTGGGTGCTGACTGTAGCTGGCGACCTGATAGAACAATGTTGCCAGCGAGTAAGCGATATTCAGCCCCCACAGGATGGAGAAGCCCATCCAGCCACGGCTTGATTCACGGGCGATGGCTCCCATCACCGAGATACATGGTACATACAGCAGGACGAAAATCAGGTAGCTGTAAGCTGCTGCTGCGCTACCGAATTTCTGATCCATCACGCCCATCGCCCCGGTACCCATTTCGCCGTCGCCTTTGCTGGCTTCAATGGGGTTCATCAGTACGCTAAGGCTGAAGGTGTCTTTCAGGCTCTGCCAGGTTTCATCTATCGCACTGAACAGCTCTTCACCGAGGTTAAACTCTGCCGGATTGAACTCTTCGTCCTGAATATTTTCTGCGGTGTAGAGGGTGTTGAGCGTACCCACTACCACTTCTTTCGCCATGGCACCTGTAAACAGGCCAACCGTTGCCTGCCAGTTATCTTCATGCACGCCAATTGGCTTGAAGACCGGGGTGATCACCCGGCTGACGGACGCCAGCGCCGAGTCGTTGATGTTATCGACGATTTTCCCGCTCAGCGAGAAGCTGTTGAAAGCGCTCAGGAAAATGCTGACGATGATGATCACTTTACCAGCACGCAGAACGAAGCCTTTCAGACGCTGCCAGGTCTGGATAATCAGGCTTTTAACGTGTGGTACATGATAGACCGGCAACTCCATGACAAACGGCGTCGCTTCACCGCGCATGATGGTGTACTTGAGCATCAGGCCAGTCAGCACCGCCATCACAATACCCAGCATATACAGCGAGAAGACCGCCAGCGCACCGTTCTGCCCGAAGAAGGCAGCCGCGAATACTGCGAAGATAGCCAGACGCGCGCCGCAGGACATAAACGGTGCCATCATGATGGTCATCAGACGTTCACGCGGTGCATCAAGCGTACGTGCACCCATTACCGACGGTACGTTACAACCGAAACCGACGATCAGCGGCACAAAGGATTTCCCCGGCAAGCCCAGCGCCTGCATCAGACGGTCCATCACAAACGCCGCACGCGCCATATACCCCGAGTCCTCAAGGAAGGAGAGGAACAGGTACATCATGCCAATCTGCGGCACCAGTGGCAGCACGGTGTTAATGCCGCCACCCAGGCCCTGGGCGAGGAAGATAGTCAGCCAGTCCGGGAAGTGGAGCGTGTAGCCAATCCATTGAATACCATGCACAAATAGCGCCACGGAGCCGACGTCAAACAGCGGCTGTAACGCCCCGCCGATGTTGATAGCCAGCAGGAACATCAGGTACATCACAAAGAGGAAAATCGGCAGACCGAGGAAACGGTTGAGCACGATTTTATCTACCGCAGTGGTGAAACGGCTGGGTTCTGCCGTCAGGGTGTTGCTTACCACATCACAGATGGCAGCAATGCACTGGTAACGCGCATCGGCAATGTGCAGCGCCGGATCGTCCATCTCATTACGCAGACGGGCGAGGGCGGCATCCAGATGCTGCGACGCTTCACCGGCGTAGGCGCGGCTGTAGATATCGCCTTCCAGCATTTGCAGGCCCAGCCAGCGACGTTGTTTCAGCGGGATGTCGGAAGGCATCACTTTTGCCAGTGAATCTGCTTCGTTGAGCAGCGGCTGTGCGTAATGCACCAGTTCCACATTCTCGTTAGCTTTATAGCGATCAATCGCCAGCTTGAGCGCTTCAATACCGCGACCACGGGTTGAAACCAGCGGGATCACCGGACAGCCCAGACGCGCCGACAGAGCATCAATTTCAATACGAATATTTTGCTTCTCGGCAATGTCGAGCATGTTCAGTGCCACAATGCAGGGAATGCCGAGTTCCAGCAGTTGTAGCGTCAGGTACAGGTTACGCTCAAGGTTAGACGCATCCACCACGTTAATCAGCAGGTCGGCGTCGCCACTCAAAATGTAGTGACAGGCGATTTGCTCATCGAGCGAGGTCTGCGATGAGATGGTGGTCAGAGAATAGGTGCCGGGTAGGTCCACCAGCGTGACCTGATGATCGGTGGTGGAGAATTGCCCTTCTTTACGTTCGACGGTAACGCCAGCCCAGTTACCTACACGCTGATGTGCGCCAGTGAGCTGGTTAAATAAGGTTGTCTTGCCAGAATTTGGATTACCAATTAAGCCTATGGTTAATTTTTTCATTGTTGTTATCACCGTATTAACAGGAAACCGCTTCCACTTCTAATAAGGCCAGATCTTTTTTGCGTAATACCAGGCTCACACGACGGGTTTCGATATGAATGGGGTCGCCGAGTGGAGCGACGCGCACCACATTAAAAGAGGAGCCAGGTAACATGCCAAGAGAAAGCAGTTTTTGGCGATATGCCGGGCTGATTTCACGGGAAAAGCCAGTGATTTTCCACGCAGTATCTGGAGTGTATTGCATAGGTGCCTACTTGTTTCTCATTAACTGGATAACTACCTCATGGGGCGTTTGACAGCGACATGAGACCAGATGATTTGCCAACAAAGGAGAGATTAAATAATTAACAACACAATGATAATGAGAATGGTTTCTATCAGCAATACTTAAAATGTGTGCGAATGTTGGTTTGAATAATAATCTGACTCAATGTTGATGTGGCTCAAGGTTATATCGCAACGAAAATATAATTCGAATAGTGAATTACCCGGACTGGCTAATGTTTAATTAAGGTTTCAGTTGTTAATGAAGTGATAAATATTGCCGGAATATATTATGAGTTTGGTTGTGGAATAAAAAGGCCGGAGATATTCTCCGGCACTTTTATGTCAGGCAAGGCGTTCGTTGCCAGATGCGGCGTGAACGCCTTATCGCGCAGGTTTAGGGGCCAGTCCGGGCGTTTAACGTTTTTTGCCCATTGCCGCCGCCAGCGCATCCATCATCGCGCTATTACCGGCAGGCTGCGCTTCACGACCGCGTGGTTTGGCTGCCGGGCGGTTGTTTTGCGGGCGTTCATTACCGCCGCCGCGACGGGCGTTGGTTTCGCCAGGCTGCTCGTCCAGACGCATAGTCAGGGCGATACGTTTACGCTGAAGATCCACTTCCAGCACTTTCACCTTCACAATGTCGCCCGCTTTCACCACGGTATGCGGATCTTCCACAAACTTGTTCGACAATGAAGAGATGTGAACCAGGCCGTCCTGATGCACGCCGATATCGACAAACGCGCCAAAGTTGGTGACGTTGGTCACCGCACCTTCGAGGATCATACCCGGTTGCAGGTCGTTCATTGTCTCGACGCCATCGGCAAACTGAGCGGTTTTAAATTCCGGACGCGGATCGCGACCCGGTTTTTCCAGCTCTTTGATGATGTCAGTTACTGTCGGCACACCGAATTTTTCATCAGTAAAGTCAGACGCTTTCAGGTTACGCAGTTCGCTGCTGTTACCCATCAGATCTTTCAGTGCCTGCTGTGTTGCTGTCAGAATGCGTTCCACCACCGGATAGGCTTCCGGGTGGACGGTAGAAGCATCCAGCGGGTTATCACCGTGGTTAATGCGCAAGAAGCCCGCGCACTGCTCGAAGGCTTTCGGCCCCAGACGGCTGACTTTCAGCAGTTGCTGACGGTTCTGGAACTGGCCGTTCTCATCGCGCCAGGCCACGATGTTTTGCGCCATCATGCGCGTCAGGCCCGCCACGCGGGTTAACAGCGGAACAGAAGCAGTGTTGAGATCGACGCCAACGGCGTTTACGCAGTCTTCTACTACTGCGTCCAGTTTGCGGGCCAGTTGCGTCTGGCTGACGTCATGCTGATACTGACCTACGCCGATAGATTTCGGATCGATTTTCACCAGCTCCGCCAGCGGATCCTGCAAACGGCGGGCGATAGACACCGCGCCACGCAGCGAAACGTCGAGATCCGGGAACTCCTGCGCTGCCAGCTCGGAAGCTGAGTAAACCGACGCGCCAGCTTCGCTGACGATCACTTTCTGTGCGGTCACTTTCGGGAACTGCTTCTGCACGTCGAGATAGAAACGTTCAGTTTCGCGGGAAGCTGTACCGTTGCCGATCGCCACCAGTTCAACGTTATGTTTTTCACACAAGGCAGCAACGGTCATCGCTGCTTTTGCGGCTTGTCCGGTGTGCGGGTAAATGGTATCGGTCGCTACCAGTTTGCCAGTGGCATCGACCACCGCCACTTTTACCCCAGTACGCAGACCCGGATCGAGGCCCATCGTTGCACGCAGTCCGGCAGGGGCCGCCATCAGCAGATCGTGCAGGTTACGGGCAAAGACGTTGATTGCTTCATCTTCCGCGCGTTCGCGCACGGTACCCATCAGTTCGGTTTCCAGATGCATCAGCACCTTGATGCGCCAGGTCCAGCTCACTACGCCTTTGCGCCAGCTATCCGCCGGGGCATTGTTCAGGCGCAGGCAAAGGTGATCCATGATGATTTGCTCGCAATAGCTCTCTTTGGGCGGCTCATCGAACTGCGGATCGGCATTCAGCGAAAGCTGGAGTACGCCTTCGTTACGTCCACGGAACATCGCCAGCGCGCGGTGAGAAGGCACCGTGGACAACGGTTCGTGATGATCGAAATAGTCGCGGAATTTCGCCCCTTCCTCTTCTTTACTGCTCACCACCGTAGAAACCAAATGCGCGTTCTTCCACAGATAATCACGCACTTTCGCCAGCAGCGCGGCATCTTCGGCAAACCGTTCCATCAGGATATAGCGCGCGCCATCCAGCGCGGCTTTGGTATCTGCCACGCCTTTATCGGCATCAACATATTGTGCAGCGGCGACTTCTGGCGTGTGTGACGGATCGCTCCACAGCAGGTCAGCCAACGGCTCAAGCCCTGCTTCAATGGCGATTTGCCCGCGGGTGCGGCGTTTAGGTTTGTAGGGCAGGTAGAGGTCTTCGAGTTCGGTTTTGCTTAGGGTGGCGTTGATGGCCTTCGCCAGATCATCGGTGAGTTTGCCTTGCTCGGAAATGGACTTGAGGATCGCCTGACGTCTCTCTTCCAGCTCGCGCAGATAGCTCAGACGCGTTTCCAGATTACGCAGCTGCGTGTCATCCAGACCGCCGGTGATTTCCTTACGATAACGTGCGATAAACGGCACGGTATTCCCTTCGTCAAGCAGGCGAACGGCAGCGTCAACCTGTTCCGGGCGCGCCTGAATTTCACCCGCAATAATGCGGCAGAACGAATCATTCATCATGGTTTGAGTTCATCTTTTCGGATCAAAAATCAGGGGATAGTTATACGGACTGGCTGGCAAAAATGCCAGCCATCGGCAGGAGGTTAAGACTCTTCCTTACGGTTTCACGTACTCGATAGCATTAACATACCAGCTCGCTTCCCCGGCAGGGGTATTCACCACCGCCAGATCGCCGACTTCTTTTTTCAGCAATGCGCGGGCCATCGGGGAATCGATAGAGATGTAATCTTTACGGCCAAAAATTTCATCGTAGCCGACAATACGGAAACGGTGAGTCACGCCATCGTCGTTTTCAATCTCCACCCACGCGCCAAAAAAGACTTTGCCTTCCTGCTGAGGGGAGTAATCGACGATTTTGAGATTTTCCATGCATTTAGTGAGATAGCGCACGCGACGGTCGATTTCACGCAGACGCTTTTTATTATACTGATAGTCAGCATTTTCGCTGCGGTCGCCCAGACTTGCGGCCCAGGTCACCTTTTTTGTGACCTCCGGGCGTTCTTCACGCCAGAGATAATTAAGCTCTTGTTTGAGTTTTTCATACCCTTCCCGGGTAACCAGGGGCGTTTTCATCTCGTTGATTCCCTTTGTCTGTTTGATAATGCGCACATTGGGTATAACGTGATCATATCAACAGAATCAATAATGTTTCGCCGAATAAATTGTATACTTAAGCTGCTGTTTAATATGCTTTGTAACAATTTAGGCTGAAATTCATACCAGATTTAGCTGGTGACGAACGTGAGCTTTTTTAAGAATACACGCTTACAAATTGTTGCGAACCTTTGGGAGTACAAACAATGCAAGAGAACTACAAGATTCTGGTGGTCGATGACGACATGCGCCTGCGTGCGCTGCTGGAACGTTATCTCACCGAACAAGGCTTCCAGGTTCGAAGCGTCGCTAATGCAGAACAGATGGATCGCCTGCTGACTCGTGAATCTTTCCATCTTATGGTACTGGATTTAATGTTACCTGGTGAAGATGGCTTGTCGATTTGCCGACGTCTTCGTAGTCAGAGCAACCCGATGCCGATCATTATGGTGACGGCGAAAGGGGAAGAAGTGGACCGTATCGTAGGCCTGGAGATTGGCGCTGACGACTACATTCCAAAACCGTTTAACCCGCGTGAACTGCTGGCCCGTATTCGTGCGGTGCTGCGTCGTCAGGCGAACGAACTGCCAGGCGCACCGTCACAGGAAGAGGCGGTAATTGCTTTCGGTAAGTTCAAACTTAACCTCGGTACGCGCGAAATGTTCCGCGAAGATGAGCCGATGCCGCTCACCAGCGGTGAGTTTGCGGTACTGAAGGCACTGGTCAGCCATCCGCGTGAGCCGCTCTCCCGCGATAAGCTGATGAACCTTGCCCGTGGTCGTGAATATTCCGCAATGGAACGCTCCATCGACGTGCAGATTTCGCGTCTGCGCCGCATGGTAGAAGAAGATCCAGCGCATCCGCGTTACATTCAGACCGTTTGGGGCCTGGGCTACGTCTTTGTACCGGACGGCTCTAAAGCATGAGGCGATTGCGCTTCTCGCCACGAAGTTCATTTGCCCGTACGTTATTGCTCATCGTCACCTTGCTGTTCGCCAGCCTGGTGACGACTTATCTGGTGGTGCTGAACTTCGCGATTTTGCCGAGCCTCCAGCAGTTTAATAAAGTCCTCGCGTACGAAGTGCGTATGTTGATGACCGACAAACTGCAACTGGAGGACGGCACGCAGTTGGTTGTGCCTCCCGCTTTCCGTCGGGAGATCTACCGTGAGCTGGGGATCTCTCTCTACTCCAACGAGGCTGCCGAAGAGGCAGGTCTGCGTTGGGCGCAACACTATGAATTCTTAAGCCATCAGATGGCACAGCAACTGGGCGGCCCGACGGAAGTGCGCGTTGAGGTCAACAAAAGTTCGCCTGTCGTCTGGCTGAAAACCTGGCTGTCGCCCAATATCTGGGTACGCGTGCCGCTGACCGAAATTCATCAGGGCGATTTCTCTCCGCTGTTCCGCTATACGCTGGCGATTATGCTATTGGCGATAGGCGGGGCGTGGCTGTTTATTCGTATCCAGAACCGACCGTTGGTCGATCTCGAACATGCTGCTTTGCAGGTCGGTAAAGGGATTATTCCACCGCCGCTGCGTGAATATGGCGCGTCCGAGGTACGTTCGGTTACCCGCGCCTTTAACCATATGGCGGCTGGTGTTAAGCAACTGGCGGATGACCGCACGCTGCTGATGGCGGGGGTAAGTCATGACTTACGCACGCCGCTGACGCGTATTCGCCTGGCGACCGAGATGATGAGCGAACAGGATGGCTACCTGGCCGAATCGATCAATAAAGATATCGAAGAGTGCAACGCCATCATTGAGCAGTTTATCGACTACCTGCGCACCGGGCAGGAGATGCCGATGGAAATGGCGGATCTCAACGCAGTACTCGGTGAGGTTATTGCTGCCGAAAGTGGCTATGAGCGGGAAATTGAAACCGCGCTTTACCCCGGCAGCATTGAAGTGAAAATGCACCCGCTGTCGATCAAACGCGCGGTGGCGAATATGGTGGTCAACGCCGCCCGTTACGGCAATGGCTGGATCAAAGTCAGCAGCGGGACGGAGCCGAATCGCGCCTGGTTCCAGGTGGAAGATGACGGTCCGGGAATTGCGCCGGAACAACGTAAGCACCTGTTCCAGCCGTTTGTCCGCGGCGACAGTGCACGCACCATTAGCGGCACGGGATTAGGGCTGGCAATTGTGCAGCGTATCGTGGATAACCATAACGGGATGCTGGAGCTTGGCAGCAGCGAGCGGGGCGGGCTTTCCATTCGCGCCTGGCTGCCAGTGCCGGTAACGCGGGCGCAGGGCACGACAAAAGAAGGGTAAATAAACGGGAGGCGAAGGTGCCTCCCGTTTTGCTTTCTATAAGATACTGGATAGATATTCTCCAGCTTCAAATCATTACAGTTTCGGACCAGCCGCTACCAGCGCGGCACCCGCAGGGGTGTCGGTGTATTTATCGAAGTTGTCGATAAACAGTTTCGCCAGGGTTTCGGCTTTTTCCTGCCACTGTTCCGGAGAAGCGTAGGTGTTACGCGGATCGAGAATCTTCGTGTCTACGCCCGGCAGTTCGGTTGGGATCGCCAGGTTAAACATCGGCAGAGTGAAGGTTTCTGCATTATCTAGCGAACCGTTGAGGATGGCGTCGATAATGGCGCGGGTATCTTTAATCGAGATACGTTTGCCTGTGCCGTTCCAGCCAGTGTTAACCAGATAAGCCTGCGCGCCCGCCGCCTGCATACGTTTCACCAGCACTTCTGCGTACTGAGTCGGGTGCAGCGACAGGAATGCCGCGCCGAAGCAAGCGGAGAAGGTTGGCGTCGGTTCGGTGATGCCACGCTCAGTACCGGCCAGTTTGGCGGTGAAGCCAGAGAGGAAGTGATACTGGGTTTGATCGGCAGTCAGGCGAGAAACCGGCGGCAACACGCCGAAAGCATCAGCAGTCAGGAAGATAACCTTAGTCGCGTGGCCCGCTTTGGAAACCGGCTTAACGATGTTATCGATGTGATAGATTGGATAAGAAACGCGGGTGTTCTCGGTTTTTGAACCATCATCAAAGTCGATAGTGCCATCTTCACGCACGGTGACGTTTTCCAGCAGCGCATCACGACGGATAGCGTTGTAGATTTCAGGTTCCGCTTCTTTCGACAGCTTGATAGTTTTTGCGTAGCAGCCGCCTTCGAAATTAAACACGCCGTCATCGTCCCAGCCGTGTTCGTCATCGCCAATCAGGCGGCGTTTCGGGTCGGTGGAAAGGGTGGTTTTACCGGTGCCGGAAAGGCCGAAGAACACCGCAACATCGCCTTTCTCGCCAACGTTGGCGGAGCAGTGCATAGAAGCGATACCTTTCAGCGGCAGCAGGTAGTTCATCATCGAGAACATCCCTTTCTTCATTTCGCCGCCGTACCAGGTGCCGCCAATCAGCTGCATGCGCTCGGTCAGGTTAAACGCCACGAAGTTTTCGGAGTTCAGACCCTGTTCTTTCCACTGCGGGTTAGTGCACTTCGCGCCGTTCATAACGATAAAGTCTGGTTTGAAACCTGCCAGCTCTTCATCGCTCGGGCGAATAAACATGTTTTTGACAAAATGCGCCTGCCAGGCCACTTCGGTGATGAAACGGACGGAAAGACGAGTATCCGGGTTCGCACCACAGAAAGCGTCGACAACGAACAGACGTTTGCCGGAAAGCTGCCTGGTCACCAGGCCTTTCAGATGCTGCCAGGTTTCCGGAGAGAGAGGTTTGTTGTCGTTCTTACCTTTGCCTTTGTCTGCCCACCAGAAAGTATCGCGAGTGGTATCGTCACGGACGATATACTTATCTTTTGGTGAACGACCGGTGAAGATCCCGGTATCGACGGCAACGGCACCCAGATTAGTTAACACCCCGCGCTCATAACCTGTCAGGCTCGGATCGAGCTCTTCCTGATACAGCAGGTCGTAGCTTGGGTTGTAAACGATATCATGTACGTCACTGATACCATAAGCCTCGAGTTCTTGCGGGGTCAAACCATTGTTAACGCGCATTTCACTGCTCCTTAGCCAATATGTATTGCCTGAATAGTAAAGTCTTTTTGGGGGTGTTAACCGCGACAAGGCTCATAGATTTACGTATCTGGAGAAATTCATATTTGACAAAAAACTCCGTGATTCCTGTCACGAAACGGTTGCTATTATCGCAGAAATAGCATTTTAGGTGTGGAAAATGTTCTCAAAAGGTTAAATCTTGGTTTATATGGCGGGAATATTGTGAGTGGAATCGCATTCCTTAATGAAATTGATGCAAATTCAATCGGTAAAGTATCGATTCACCACGCTAACTTTTTTTGATTATTTTCTGAAAAAAGCAAAATACTACTGCCCGGATGCGATAATTAACCCACCTTTTGATTCTGGATAACCAACATGGATAACGTTGAACTTTCACCGGCAACACGCTGGGGGATGATTGCTACCGGATTACTTCAGGGGCTGGTTTGCTACCTGTTGATCGTCTGGCTTGCCGGAAAAAATCACAGTTGGATTGTTTATGGCGTGCCTGCGACCGTTGCGTTTTCATCCGTTTTACTCTTCTCCGTGATCTCTTTTAAACAGAAGCGCCTTTGGGGATGGCTGGCGCTGGTGTTTATTGCCACGACAGGGATGAGCGGTTGGCTGAAGTGGCAAACTGATGGCATGAACCCCTGGAGAGCTGAAAAGGCGATTTGGGATTTTGGCTGCTATCTGCTGTTGATGGCAATGTTGTTGTTACCGTGGATACAACAAAGCCTTCGTATCCGCAATGGCAGTAGCCGCTATAGCTACTTTTACCAGTCAGTATGGCATAACGTACTTATATTACTGGTGATTTTTCTCGCCAATGGCCTGACGTGGCTGGTGCTTTTACTGTGGGGTGAGTTGTTTAAACTTGTTGGCATCAAGTTTTTCAATACGCTCTTTTTTGCAACCGACTGGTTTATGTATCTTACATTAGGTCTGGTTACCGCACTGGCGGTGATTCTCGCGCGCACACAGTCACGTTTAATCGACTCTATTCAAAAGTTGTTCACGTTAATCGCCACGGGGTTGCTGCCGTTAGTATCATTGCTAACCCTGATGTTTATCATCACTCTGCCGTTTACGGGCCTGAGCGCGATTTCTCGCCACATCTCCGCCGCCGGGTTGCTGTTAACGCTGGCCTTTTTGCAATTGATCTTAATGGCTATTGTCCGCGATCCGCAAAAAGCGTCACTTCCCTGGACGGGGCCGTTGCGTTGCCTGATTAAAACCGCTTTGCTGGTTGCTCCGCTGTATGTGTTCGTCGCCGCCTGGGCGTTATGGCTGCGGGTCGCTCAGTACGGCTGGACTGTCGACCGCTTGCAGGGCGCGCTGGCGGTGCTGGTGTTACTGGTGTGGTCGCTGGGGTATTTTGTCAGTATCGTCTGGCGTAATGGGCAAAATCCCCTTGTTCTTCAGGGCAAAGTGAACCTTGCGGTTTCGTTATTGGTGTTGGTGATACTGGTGCTTCTTAATTCGCCGGTGCTGGACAGTATGCGTATTAGCGTGAACAGTCATATGGCGCGTTATCAGAGCGGCAAAAACACGCCAGACCAGGTAACTATCTACATGCTCGAACAGAGCGGTCGCTATGGACGTGCGGCGCTTGAGTCGCTGAAAAGCGATGCCGGGTTTATGAAAGACCCGAAACGCGCGCGGGATCTGCTGATGGCGTTAGATGGAGAGCAACATCTTCAGGAACAGGTATCGGAAAAAGTATTAGCCGAAAATGTGTTAATTGCCCCTGGTTCTGTTAAACCGGATGCGACATTCTGGTCGGCCTTAATCCAGGATCGCTATAACGTGATGACCTGTATTGAAAAAGACGCCTGCGTCCTGGTCGAGCAAGATCTGAATAGTGATGGTCAGGCGGAGCGGATCCTGTTTGCTTTTAATGATGACAGAGTCATTGTCTATGGCTTTGACTCAGACAGAAAAGAATGGGACGCGCTTGATATGAGTTTACTTCCGAACGAAATAACGAAAGAAAAATTACTCACAGCTGCGAAGGATGGAAAACTGGGGACGAGGCCGAAAGCGTGGCGCGATCTGACGGTAGATGGTGAAACGCTGGAAATAAACTTAAGTAAGTGACAACGCTTTTATCGGATACGACGCTGTATCTAGACTGGCCCCCTGAATCTCCAGACAACCAGTATCACTTAAATAAGTGATAGTCTTAATACTAGTTTTTAGACTAGTCATTGGAGTACAGATGATTGATGTCTTAGGGCCGGAGAAACGCAGACGGCGTACCACACAGGAAAAGATCGCAATTGTTCAGCAGAGCTTTGAACCGGGGATGACGGTCTCCCTCGTTGCCCGGCAACATGGTGTAGCAGCCAGCCAGTTATTTCTCTGGCGTAAGCAATACCAGGAAGGAAGTCTTACTGCTGTGGCCGCCGGAGAACAGGTTGTTCCTGCCTCTGAACTTGCTGCCGCCATGAAGCAGATTAAAG
>NZ_MECT01000132.1:0-5401 GCF_001722145.1 Shigella sp. FC1544 | reverse complement strand
GTAGCGGAGCAGGAAGGACATCTGATGGAAATGGAAGCCACGCAAGCACCTTAAAATCACCATCATACACTAAATCAGTAAGTTGGCAGCATTACCTACTCTGACTGGGATAAAGAGCAACTTCAGGACGCAAACTCAAGCTGGATGGTCGAAGACTCTTTCCCGAGAGCATTACGCGAGTACAACGAAATGGTTGATGACTATAATAGCCTGCGTTAAACGTTTTTGATGATAAATGCAGTGTCGGATGCGGCGCATCCGACACAGTTCACCCCTTGTGAAGTAACTCCATAAATGCCTCATATCCTGTTAACCCGGCAATAACCTCTGCCGGATGCTGACACAATATGCTTGCCAGATAGCTAAATATTTTTAGCTCATGACGCGCATCGGCGGCGGCGCAGGCGATCAAGACATGGTTAATGACTTCGTTATTCACCTCAACTGGTTGGGCGAGGGTAATAAAAAATCCACGAAAACGTCGCTCCTGTTCGCTCCAGCAATGTGGGATGGCGAGGCGATTAACAATCAGGTTTTCACCTTCGCCTTCGCGGGCGATGATGCGTTGTGTTTCATCGGCGGTAATATGGTGTTGTGCGACTAATTGCGCACAAATTTGCCGGGTAATATGTTGCCAGCTTTCACCGCGTACATTCGAATAATGAAAACTTCCGGGGGCAGAGAAAAAACGCTCCGGTTGCTGGCGAATAAATGCCGTCGCCAGAAAATGTTTTATTTGTTCGATACCGGCAGCCGTAATGATATTTTTTACGGTGATGTAATTATTTACCGCGTCTTCCAGTAAATAATGGCTATTGTTAATGATCAATAACGGCTCAATCTCTTCGCGAATGGCAACAAGTTCGCTTAAGCTACGGGCAATAATTACCCGACAATTTAAAACATCGCGCTCAATGGCGAGCTGATTAATAGTGGCAATCGCGTTCTGGTCCGAGAGCAAAATGATCGGCTGGCGTTCGTTTTGATGCCGCTCCAGCGCACAGGCAAAATACAAACCGATCAGATCGCTGTCGAAAAGGGGAATATCGAGCTGTTCACGCAGTAGCGTAATAAAGTGCAGACTCATATCAAAGGCCGCAGGCCAGGCTGCTTTCAGGTTATTCATGCTACTTTGGCGGTGCTCAGCAATCCACACCGGTGCGGCAAGGCAACGTAATAAATGCCCGGTAATATTCTCAACCAACTGCGTATCAATAATATTCAATGACGCGATGCCTGGCACCCTTTGCAGCAACCCCAGCACATGATCGGCTGAAATTACCTGCGCTTGCTGATGCTGTTTCTCTATCAAACCTGTCAGGGTTCTTACAGCGTTATCACCAAGAAACATGCCGCTTTGTTCAACGATTTGTTTTATCTCGTCACCGGGATATTGCGGCCACTCATCGGTCAGTTGATTACGCAGGGCGTAAATCGCCAGAATCAGGCTGGAGAGATAATCACCCTGCATGAGCGGCCAGCGGTGTTGGTTGTCGCAGGCCGTGGATAAATGCTGAAGGTTGTCTCGTGTTACGCCCGCCAGCGGAATTAAAAACGGATCTTTGCGCAGCAAGTTCGCCAGCAAGATAACGCGCTTCTCTTCTGTCTCATCAATGAAATGGCCCAAACCGGGGCGGCTGGCCAGGCAACAAGCGCGTTCATAACGCTGTTTTAACCGGGGCAGACGCTCTGCGACCCACGTTTCTGGCAAATTAAGCGCCGAGGCGAGTTGCGCACGGGGAGTAAAGGTATTCAGTAATAACAGTGCCAGCAGCCGATAGTCGTTATCGTGCTTTTGCAGCAACTGAAAAAAGCTGCGGCGCTCGAAGATTTCCAGCTGATAGCCCGCACTACCACTGGCGGAAATGCGGGCTTTGCCGTTAAGGGTAAAGTTGAGATAGTCAATATCACGCAGGATGGTCCTGCCTGAAACGCCAGTCTGTTGCGCCAGCTCACCAGGCGTGCGCGGCTGTTGCTCCAGCAGATCGACAATCTTTAACTGGCGTTCGTTTAGCATTAATCCACCTGACGGAACTGGCTAAACGCGTTGACTTTCTCCGCGGTTAAGGTGGTCAGAAAATCCCGTATCAACGTGAGCAGAGCATCGTAATCGGCTTTTGAAATCATACCGCTGTTAGCGTGCAGATAGCGGGTTGGCAGGCACAGCGCAACAACCGGACGCCCGCCGCCCATCACGTTGTAGCGCCCGCCATCCGTCGCACCGGTTTTCATGGTGGAAAATTGCAGCGGTAAATCGTTATGTGCGGCACAGCTTTTTAACGCTGCTACCAGTTTCTGGTTGGGGAAGTAGCGCTTGTCAAACAGCATCAGCCCCGGCCCCTGGCCCAGTTTCAGCGGGTATTTAATGTTATCAATGCCCGGAACATCGCCTGCGACAGCGGTATCCAGCACGATCACTACATCCGGTTTAATGTGTTCCGCCGAGGTTTGTGCCCCGCGTAGCCCAACTTCTTCTTCCACGCTGCCGACGCCATACAGCGTAATTTCGGGATTATTCACCGTCTGCAATAGTTCAGCCATCATTGCGCAGCCGATGCGGTTATCCAGCGCCTTGCCGACCACTTTATCTTCGCCCCAGCAGGCAAAATTGGCTTCCGGGCTAATAAAATCGCCCATCGCCACACCGCGTTTTTCCACCTCATCGCGACTGTTTGCGCCAATATCAATGAACATCTCATCAAATGACAGCGGCTGTTGCCTTTGCTTTTCCGTTAACGCATGAGGCGCGACGGAACCAATCACACCAGGGATTTTCACTCCCTTGTGTGTGCGTATGGTTACCCGGTGGTTGAGCATCGACTGATTCCACCAGCCACCAATGGTGGTGAAACGCAGAAAACCGCTCTCGTCGATGTGGGTGACCATAAAGCCGACTTCATCCATATGCCCGACAACGGCAACTTTTGGACCTTTATTCCCCTTACGGGCAACAAAGCTGCCCAGACCATCAAAGGTGATCTCATTAACGCAAGGTTCCAGCGTGTTTATCAGAATGTCGCGAACTTCCTGTTCATCGCCGCTGACGGCGCTGGCTTCGCACAACTGTTGCAGTAACTCAATGTTCATGGACAAGCTCCTGTTGCGCGGCTTTCGCTTTGCGGCGTAACCACAATCCTTTCAGGACGATAATGAATGAAATGTTCAGCGCGAGGCCAATCGCCAGCACCAGATAAAACGAACCCACCGGCGACATCAGGCCGATCAGCGGGTCAAAGATACCCAAACCAGGTGCCAGACGTTTGATTCCGAAAGCGATCACCAGCACGCCGGTAATGCCACCCGCCAGCGTATTGGCGGTAATCATCGGCAACGGAGCTGCCAGAGTGTAAGGTATAGCCGGTTCGGTTGCGACTGTGGCACCGACCACAATGGCACTACTGGCAGCCTCTTTTTCCTGTCGGGTAAACAGTTTGGGCGCAATGAACGTCGCAAGACCCGCCGCAACGGGCGGCATCAACGCGACAACGCCGACGATGGCGTACCAGTCATAAATGTGTTTTTCCAGCAGTGAGAAGCAGGCGGTTTTATTGATGGGGCCGCCCATATCGAACGCCAGCATCGCACCGACCAGAAACGCTGCTGCAAACTTCATTGATGGAGGAATGGTATTCAGGAAGTGGAGCAGCCCGCCCATGAGGTCGGACATCACCGGCCCGATAACGTAGTAAGTGAGCACGCCGAAAACCAGCAGAGTAACGAACGGGATCAGCATTGAACCGAGCAGCGGTTGTAATGCTTTGCCAAGGCGCACTTTGCGGAACCAGAAGACGAAATAGCCAATCGCCAGCCCCAGCACCACCGCGCCGAGGAATCCCGCACCCGACTGGGTGCCGAGCAGCGCTTTGTCGTTCGCCAGATAGCAAACCAGAAACGCCGGAGCGAAAGCCGGTTTATCGGCAATCGACGAGGCAATATAAGCGCCCATGATGGGGATCATAAAGTTGAAGCCAAGGTAACCGATGGATTCAACTACCCAGGTAAACGACGGCGCGCCTTTCGACATATCGGTATACGGCAAACCGAACTGCACCAGCATGTTGGCAAGCGCCACCAGGATACCACCGCCGATGACAAACGGCAGCGCCGCAGAGACGCCCGCCATCAGGTGGCTCATCACGCTGCCGCTTTGCATTTCCTGTTTGCCAAGCTTCACGCCACTATCTGCGGCAAAAAGCTGCGAGTTTGTCGGTAATTCGCTGAAAATCTGGTCGATATTTTTCAACGCCTGGGAGATGGCAATCTCATAAACTTTCTTCCCGGTAAACCGCGCGCGATCATCACCGCTCAGGCCACGCCCGGTAGCGAGAATGACGTAATCGGCAGCGGCAATCTCTTCGCTGGATAAGCGGTTTTCAACGCCACTGGACCCTTGAGTTTCCACTTTTATGGTATGGCCGAGAGAACGGGCTTTCTGTTCCAGGGCTTCCGCCACCATGTAGGTGTGAGCGATCCCGGCGGGGCAGTTGGTGATCGCGACAATACGTAAGGATGACTCCATCGCCACTTCCTTATGAGCTGAGGGTTTGATTTAACAAGGCAAGCACTTGGTCGGTATCGCCCTGTTGCAGTTGATGAATAAATTCCTTGTGAATAATTTTGCGACACAGTGTGCCGATGATTTTGACCTGATCCTCTTCGCCGCTTTGCGGCACGCCGAGGCAGATCCAGCAATTGACGTCTTCGCCATCGCTGGCTTTCCAGTCAATAGCCTGCGCTTTGCGGGCGAATAATACGAACGGTTGTTTAACGCAGGCGCTTTTACCGTGCGGCACGGCGACACCGGAACCAAATCCAGTAGAGTGCATTTTTTCGCGCAGCAGCAGGGTTTGCAGGAACTGGTGTGAGTCGGTGATAAAACCGTTTTGTAACGCTATTGTCGCCAACTGCTTCAGAACGGAATAAGCGCCATTGCCCTGAATATTCAGGTCAATACAGCTTGCAGTAAGAGCTGCCATTAATCGGACTCCATAAAATATATTTTAATCAATTGTAATGGTGGAGCGATTAAGTGATGAGAGGCGATATGTCGGTAAACAATGACAATTTGAGACAGAGTGAAAGGTCAGATTTGCGGAGTAATGCACATAATGGTTATTTAAATAAACCACATGAATCATTAATGGGTTATTCATTATTTTTGTGATTTACTCACAATGTATCAGGGAAATATAACTTACCGGGAGATGTAATATGTTTAATTTTTCAAATCGAAATTTAAAATATTGTGCCGGAGGCATCTCCGGCACATTGGGCAATTACGGCAGGTAAAACACTTCTTGCAGCTGGTAATGCTGCCAACTTACTGATTTAGTGTATGATGGTGATTTTAAGGTGCTTGCGTGGCTTCCATTTCCATCAGATGTCCTTCCTGCTCCGCTAC
>NZ_MECT01000131.1:0-5533 GCF_001722145.1 Shigella sp. FC1544 | reverse complement strand
ACGGTTGTGGCGCACGTCTTCGGTGAACGCACTCTGGCCACACTGGAGCGTCTTCTGAGCCTGCTGTCGGCCTTTGAGGTCGTGGTATGGATGACGGATGGCTGGCCGCTGTATGAATCACGCCTGAAGGGAAAGCTGCACGTTATCAGCAAGCGTTACACTCAGCGCATTGAGCGACATAATCTGAATCTGAGACAACATCTGGCAAGGCTGGGACGGAAGTCACTGTCGTTCTCAAAATCGGTGGAGCTGCATGACAAGGTCATCGGACATTATCTGAACATAAAACACTATCAGTAAGTTGGCAGCATTACCTGACAGCCAATACTTATTCATTGAACGTTATCCCTGTAGTAAAGGTTATGCCTGGATAGAATGAGTGCATAACAAACTATAGCTGTACATCCACTACACAGCCACGAAGGATGATAATGAAGCATTGCCTGTACGATCAATCGACTTTGTAGAGTTTCGGACGAAGGTCCGCAGAATATTCGCAGTATTAAATAAGTGTTCATTAATGCGGCAAAAACAAATACACCGCATCAATATAACATCTCTGCGGTGTATGAAGAATAACCAGAATGGTTAATAGGCGTTAGACCGCGCGGAAGGAAATCTCGCCTGGAATGACTTCACCCTGCCAGTAGAGCTGAGCTGCAACGCGGTCAGCCAGCTGGCGGTAGATAGCGGTAAATTCGCTCTCCGGACGGCTGATAACCGTTGGCGTGCCTTTATCGAGATCCTCACGTAAGGAGATGTGTAACGGCATCTGCCCCAGCAGCTGTGTATGGTATTTTTCAGCCAGTTTCTCTGCACCACCGGTACCGAAAATCGGTTCATGGTGACCACAGTTACTGCAAATATGCACACTCATGTTCTCGACAATACCGAGCACCGGAACCTCGACTTTCTCGAACATCACAATGCCTTTTTTCGCATCGATCAACGCGATGTCCTGCGGGGTGGTGACCACGACTGCACCAGTTACTGGAATGTTTTGCGCCAGCGTCAATTGAATGTCACCGGTGCCTGGCGGCATATCAAGCACCAGATAGTCGAGATCCGGCCACAAGGTTTCCTGCAGCATCTGCATTAACGCCTTGCTCGCCATCGGTCCACGCCACACCATCGCATTGTCGTCAGTGACCAGATAACCAATTGAATTGGTTGCCAGGCCATGAGACATAATCGGTGCCATATGGGTACCGTCCGGCGAAGTTGGACGCTGATTTTCTGCGCCCAGCATGGTGGGAATTGATGGGCCGTAGATATCGGCGTCCAGAATGCCGACTTTCGCCCCTTCCGCCGCCAGTGCCAGCGCCAGGTTTACCGCCGTGGAGGATTTACCCACGCCGCCTTTACCGGAACTGACCGCAATGATGTTCTTCACGCCATTAATACCCGGCTGATTCTTCACGCGTTTTAAGGTGGCGATATTGTGCGACAGTTTCCAGTCGATAGCTTTCGCCCCGGTGATACGCAGCAGTTCGGCGCTACATTGCTCTTTTAACTCTTCAAACGCGCTATGCCAGACGAATGGCATAACCAGTTCCACATGCAACGTGTCGTCCATCCAGGCGACATGGTGCAACGCTTTCAGCGTGGTGAGGTTATGCTTCAGGGTTGGGTGCTGAAAATTGGCCAGTGTCCCGGCGACCATTGCGCGCAAGGCTTCTGGTGATTTGGCCTGGGATTGTTCGTTCATCCCGACTCCTTTTTTGTATAGATAAACCATCAGCTGATAGTTTACCTGAAGAATATAGAGAAGTACTTACTTAACATTTTCCCATTTGGTACTATCTAACCCCTTTTCACTATTAAGAAGTAATGCCTACTATGACTCAAGTCGCGAAGAAAATTCTGGTGACGTGCGCACTGCCGTACGCTAACGGCTCAATCCACCTCGGCCATATGCTGGAGCACATCCAGGCTGATGTCTGGGTCCGTTACCAGCGAATGCGCGGCCACGAGGTCAACTTCATCTGCGCCGACGATGCCCACGGTACACCGATCATGCTGAAAGCTCAGCAGCTTGGTATCACCCCGGAGCAGATGATTGGCGAAATGAGTCAGGAGCATCAGACTGATTTCGCAGGCTTTAACATCAGCTATGACAACTATCACTCGACGCACAGCGAAGAGAACCGCCAGTTGTCAGAACTTATCTACTCTCGCCTGAAAGAAAACGGTTTTATTAAAAACCGCACCATCTCTCAGCTGTACGATCCGGAAAAAGGCATGTTCCTGCCGGACCGTTTTGTAAAAGGCACCTGCCCGAAATGTAAATCCCCGGATCAATACGGCGATAACTGCGAAGTCTGCGGCGCGACCTACAGCCCGACTGAATTGATCGAGCCGAAATCGGTGGTTTCTGGCGCTACGCCGGTAATGCGTGATTCTGAACACTTCTTCTTTGATCTGCCCTCTTTCAGCGAAATGTTGCAGGCATGGATCCACAGCGGTGCGTTGCAGGAGCAGGTGGCAAATAAAATGCAGGAGTGGTTTGAATCTGGCCTGCAACAGTGGGATATCTCCCGCGACGCGCCGTACTTCGGTTTTGAAATTCCGAACGCGCCGGGTAAATATTTCTACGTCTGGCTAGATGCGCCGATTGGCTATATGGGTTCTTTCAAGAATCTGTGCGACAAGCGCGGCGACAGCGTAAGCTTCGATGAATACTGGAAGAAAGACTCCACCGCCGAGCTGTACCACTTCATCGGTAAAGATATTGTTTACTTCCACAGTCTGTTCTGGCCAGCAATGCTGGAAGGCAGCAACTTCCGCAAGCCGACCAACCTGTTTGTTCATGGCTATGTGACGGTGAACGGCGCGAAGATGTCTAAGTCTCGCGGTACCTTTATTAAAGCCAGCACCTGGCTGAATCATTTTGACGCCGACAGCCTGCGTTACTACTACACTGCGAAACTCTCTTCGCGCATTGATGATATCGATCTCAACCTGGAAGATTTCGTTCAGCGCGTGAATGCCGATATCGTGAACAAAGTGGTTAACCTGGCCTCCCGCAACGCGGGCTTTATCAACAAGCGTTTTGACGGCGTGCTGGCAAGCGAACTGGCTGACCCGCAGTTGTACAGAACCTTCACTGATGCCGCTGAAGTGATTGGTGAAGCGTGGGAAAGCCGCGAATTTGGTAAAGCAGTGCGCGAAATCATGGCGCTGGCTGATCTGGCTAACCGCTATGTCGATGAACAGGCTCCGTGGGTGGTAGCGAAACAGGAAGGCCGCGATGCCGACCTGCAGGCAATTTGCTCAATGGGCATAAACCTGTTCCGCGTGCTGATGACTTACCTGAAGCCGGTACTGCCGAAACTGACCGAGCGCGCAGAAGCATTCCTTAATACGGAACTGACCTGGGATGGTATCCAGCAACCGCTGCTGGGCCATAAAGTGAATCCGTTCAAGGCGCTGTATAACCGCATAGATATGAAGCAGGTTGAAGCACTGGTGGAAGCGTCTAAAGAAGAAGTGAAAGCAGCTGCCGCGCCGGTAACTGGCCCGCTGGCAGATGATCCGATTCAGGAAACCATCACCTTTGACGACTTCGCCAAAGTTGACCTGCGCGTGGCGCTGATTGAAAACGCAGAGTTTGTTGAAGGTTCTGACAAACTGCTACGCCTGACGCTGGATCTCGGCGGCGAAAAGCGTAATGTCTTCTCCGGCATTCGTTCTGCTTACCCGGATCCGCAGGCACTGATTGGTCGTCACACCATTATGGTGGCTAACCTGGCACCACGTAAAATGCGCTTCGGTATCTCCGAAGGCATGGTGATGGCTGCCGGTCCTGGCGGGAAAGATATTTTCCTGCTAAGCCCGGATGCTGGTGCTAAACCGGGTCATCAGGTGAAATAATCCCCCTTCAAGGCGCTGCATCGACAGCGCCTTTTCTTTATAAATTCCTAAAGTTGTTTTCTTACGATTTTGTCTCTCTCTAACCCGCATAAATACTGGTAGCATCTGCATTCAACTGGATAAAATTACAGGGATGCAGAATGAGACACTTTATCTATCAGGACGAAAAATCACATAAATTCTGGGCGATTGAGCAGCAGGGAAACGAGCTGCATATCAACTGGGGCAAAGTCGGCACTAACGGGCAAAGCCAGATAAAAAGTTTTGCGGATGCTGCGGCAGCGGCAAAAGCGGAGCTTAAGCTGATCGCAGAGAAAACGAAAAAAGGCTATGTGGAAAATGCTTCAGCAAACGTGCATATCCCCCCCATTACCAAAGCCACTCCTGAAGTTGAAACTTCCCCTGAGAGTAAAAACCAACGCCCCTGGCTGGCTGATGATGCGGTCATTCGGCTAACTGACGATATTAATCGATTTGCTTTTCCTCATCGCTCTCGCCCCAGAGAGATCAATTATCTGCACAAAGATGGTCAAATATGGCAGCTCATCGCGAATAACACCAGGGCATATGATCCCGCCAACAATTACCGTTCTTATCCAGAAAACTGGCAGCAGGCTTTTGCTGAGTTACAAATGCGAGTTCAGGGTAATCAACAGACAGGGAGTGCACAATCTGATGCAGCATTGCTCTGGAGTTTCTGGAACTCTTACTCTGCAGATGAACTGGTCGATGACTTAGTCATTCGCTGTGGTCTGGAAAGTGCCGTTGAAATTGCCCTTCTCGCTCTTCAACTTAGATATAAACCAGTAAAAGGCGCAGTAACCACCATCATTCCACCTAATCACAAAGCAGAATCGCTGCCGAGTTGGCATCAACGTCTATGTCATCATCTTTCACTCGCTTCAGAAGATGAGTGGCAACGCTGTGTAGATAAAGTACTCGCCGCCATTCCGACGCTATCCCCAGCACGGCAACCTTTTGCGGCGTTACTGCTCCCCGAATGCCCGGATATTGCCAATGCTATGGCGCTACGTTATGCAGACCAAAACGTTCCGGCGATGACCTGGTTAAGTATGATGGTAAGCGATGATGTTGCCCTGGCCATCCAGGAAAAATATGGTTTCCCACCGCTATATAATGATTTCCGCAAATATCTGGCTACGTTGCTGGCAAATAATGGAATGCGTGGTGTAAGCCGGATTCTTCTCAAGCTACCTGTCGACTATCCCGTAAAATACACGGACCTTTTCACTCACATACACGCCAATGCTGAAGATCTTGTCAAATGGCTATGGAAAACGAATCACCCGGATGCGATTCAAATTCTGATCCTCGGTGTAAATGGCAAGAAAAAGCACCTGGAATACTTAAGCAAAGCCTGCCAAAAACATCCCGCTGCGGCTATTGCCGCTTATGCTACTTTGCTGGCAATACATGAAAATAATGAGTGGCGTAAAGGGTGATGCTGCCAACTTACTGATTTAGTGTATGATGGTGTTTTTGAGGTGCTCCAGTGGCTTCTGTTTCTATCAGCTGTCCCTCCTGTTCAGCTACTGACGGGGTGGTGCGTAACGGCAAAAGCACTGCCGGACATCAGCGCTATCTCTGCTCTCACTGCCGTAAAACATGGCAACTGCAGTTCACTTACACCGCTTCTCAA
>NZ_MECT01000130.1:0-5536 GCF_001722145.1 Shigella sp. FC1544 | reverse complement strand
TGGGGAATATCTCCCCGGCAGCCTTCAGGGAAAAATATCATCAGATGGCTGCTTAAAAAAAGAACAAATGGTAGTATCCGCTATTGCCAGTACACCTCATTCTGATAAATGAAGAAAAACCGTATTCATCGCCATTACCACCACCTTACCTATATTACTCATTAATGTATGTGCGAAAATTACGCCGGAAAATCATTAAAAAAAAGCGGATTTTTGCATGTTGTTTTGTTTTTGCGAGGCTTTTTCCAGAAATAATAAGAGTGTTGCAGTTGTTTCATTTATTACTCAAAAATGGTTTAGTTATCGCCCAGGATGAATTATGGGTGCTATGAATATATTATATTCAGAGATATTTATTTGCATAATCTGAATGGTGTAGCCGAAAAACGTCAGCATCCTAACAGCACCAGGATTTAAGGTGAAATTAATCTTTCATCACAGACCGGTCAGTACTGCCACCAACCGGTCTTTACTTGCTCATCGTTATAATTTTGTTGGTAACAGTTCGGGAAAGTTGTTTTTCTAAATTAACAACAGAATAACTTTCTTGTTTAATGAGATTAATATTGGCAACCATTATAGCCTCCTTCCCACGGTTTAAGAGCAAACATACAACATAATGATTCATAACATACAGAGCAGTAAATGAATGATACTGACAATGATGCCAGCCCATTATCTTTGCATAATGTTTGTGAGCTATAGATTTTAAAAATATTTATGAGGAAAGTATGGCACCAGAGGAGGTTTTGACTATCAAAAATCGCTCAAACCTGAACTAAGATGATGAGTTAAGCATTATCTGCGATAATTGCCACTCAGCTCTACAAATAATATTTAAATGCTCCTGAACAGTGATGTAGCAAGACACGTATGGTGCCAACGAAGAATAAAAATTTATAGAGTTCTTATTCAATATTACCGGCATAGACAGGGAATGATGTAAATGACCGGAATGAGAGAGGCAGCACCGCCCCTCTCCATAAGCTACTCTTCTTCGTTCCCGCCCTCTTCATACGGGCCAAATGGCTTCGCGGGCAGAACGATATACGTGCCTTCAAACACTGCACCCGGCGTCTCGTCGCCAAAGATTTCAACTTGCATCTGCACCCGTGCTTTTCGTCCGCGCGCCAGACGGTCGAGATCGCCGCTTAAGGCACCAAGGTCGGCTACCGCATGAGGTTTACCGCTAATCGGCTTGCTGTAGCGGATATGCGCATCGGCCAGAATAATCGTTCCGCCGAGGTGGCGTTCGCGCAGCATCAGCCAGATAAGCCCCCAACCGGTGAGCGTTGCCAGCGAGAATAAACTCCCGGCAAACAGCGTATGGTGCGGATTCTGATTACCGGTTTCCGGCATGGTGGTGATAAATTTTTGCCCGGTATATTGCTGAATGCGCACGCCCATTTTTTCACTAAGCGGGATGTGTTCGTACCACGCCTGTTGCAGCTGCGCGCACCAGTCGCCGCGATGCAAAATATCATCCAGAGTGGCAACAGGTTTAATCATCAAAAAATGGCGAATCGGTGTGGTGGTTGGTGTGGTGATTTCTCCCTGATTAACAAACCCCAGCTTGGCGAAAAACTCCACCGCGTCTTCACGGGCGCTACAGGTCACGCGCTTAACGCCTTCCTGACGCGCCACCGACTCCAGGGTCATCGCCATCAACGTCCCCAGCCCTTTGTCCTGCACGTCGGGATGAACGGCCATAAAGCGAATGGACGCTTCATTGTCGGCATTAATATACAGTCGGCCTACCGCCACCAGATTCCCCTGCTCGTCGACGACCATCTGATGATGCGCCATCGCATCCCACGCGTCGCGTTCCGAACCTTTTGGTTGATGCAGGGGCTTACGCAACATTTCCCAGCGAAACTGATAGTAACGCTCTAACTCTTCTTCTGTTTGTGGAACCCGAAGGTGATACATAGCGATACTCTCTCTTGTTTCCCGTAACAACCCTGGAAGCTGGCTCATACCTGCAACCAGAATGTCACGGGGCCATCATTGACCAGCGATACCTGCATATCGGCAGCGAAGCGTCCTGTTTGCGTGTTCATCTCTTGCTGGCGGCAGCGTTCGACGAAATAGTCATATAACGCCTCTGCGCGATCCGGTGATGCGCCTTTGGAGAAACTTGGGCGCATCCCCCGTTCGGTATCTGCGGCGAGGGTAAACTGGGAAACCACCAGTACACTGCCGCCCGCCTGTTGCACGTTGAGATTCATCTTGCCTTCGGCATCGCTAAAGATGCGGTAGCCGAGCACACGCTCGCACAGACGGTTTGCTTTCTGTTCGTCGTCATCCTTTTCGACACCCAATAACACCAAAAGTCCCGCGCCAATTTCGCCCGTCACTTCTCCCTCCACGGTGACGCTGGCACGGGTTACGCGTTGAATTAATGCAATCATGGTTCGTCGTCTTCTTCTTGTTCAGCTGCTTGTTTTAGTTTGCGGTATTCCCCGAGAGTGACAGTAATTTCCGCGCCAAGCAAGACGATACACCATGTCCAGTAGACCCAAACAAAGAGAATGGGGATCACCGCCAGCACACCGTAAATGAGCTGATATGACGGGAACATGGTGATATAAAGCGCGAAACCTTTCTTTCCTGCTTCGAACAGGAGTGCGGCGACAAACGCGCCGACAATCGCGTCGCGGTTAGGTACGCGGATGGTAGGAACAATGCTGTACAGCAACCAGAAGGAGATCCACGACAACAGCAACGGAAAAATACGCAGCACGTTGTCGATGACAGTATTGAGATCGCTCGCCCAGCGCAGGGAGAGCAAATAGGAACTGATCGCCAGACTGGCCCCTGCCAGCAGCGGCCCCAGCGTTAAAATCATCCAGTACACGGCGAACGAGTAAATTTTTGGTCGCGCTCGTTTACTGCGCCAGATGGTATTCAACGCGCTATCGATGGAGTACATCAACAATAACGCGGTGACGATCAGCCCGCACGCCCCAACGGCGGTCATCTTGTTGGAATTGGCAACAAATTGTTCGATATACCGCTGAATAACATCGCCAGTAGCAGGCAGAAAGTTGGCAAAAATAAAGTGACGTAACTGAATGCTGACGTCGGAAAACATGGGAAAAGCGGCGAAAAGCGCAAAAACAACGGCAACCAGCGGCACTAATGAGAGCAACGACACATAGGCAAGGTTACCTGCCAGGGTTGTCATGTTGTCCTCATCAATACGTTGCCAGAGTAGTTTTAGCCAGGCCCATAGTGGACGGGTACGGTGCCTGGCTTTGTCCTGAATGGTTTTTAGCATAACACCTTCGCGAAATAGTCCGGGATGGTGGTTTTATCTTTCACCAGAATACTGGTAATGCCCAGCTGATTGGCTCCTTCTATATTATCGGCGTTATCGTCGAAAAAGACCGTATCGCTGGGTGAAAAACCTTCCGCCTGCAAAACATGCTGGTAAATTCGTGCTTCAGGTTTGCGCATCCCCAGATCTTGCGACAGATAGATATGGTCAGCAGCATCACGAATTTCCGGGTATTCTTCCGGCCAGAAGGTGGTATGCAGGCGGTTGGTATTGGAAAGCACCACCACGCGATGCCCCTGCTCACGCAGTTTATGCATGATGGCGATCACTTCCGGGCGCAGCGCAACAAACACCGCCTGCCAGCCGTGAGAGAACTGCTCGTAGCTTAGCGGTAGAGCCATCTCATGACACAGCGCCTCTGCGAACGCTTCGTCGCTAATTTCCCCACGCTCATGCTGATGAAACGCCTCCCCCATATGAAAACTCTTCTTAAGCGTAGCCAGTGGAACACGCGTTAAATCGCTCCAGGCTCCCAGCACACGGTTAAAGTCGATATCGACAATCACATTACCTAAATCAAAGATATAGAGCATTTTTGCCTCCTTTCGCGCCACAAGAAATTAACTGTAGCGGGAAAGGATGGGTTTGGCTATGTGGCAATAAGGGTAATCTTGTGATGCTGATTGCGAAAAAGCAGAGTAATTTCACTGGCTTTTTCGCAATAGATGAATGGTTAAGATTCAGGTGTAAATTGCCAACGAGTTTCGATGACCAGCGGCCTATCTGGTGTCACCAATTCCGGCGTTAGATTTATTGCGTTAGGTGCCTGAGTCAGCGGGTTAATACAGGTGGCATCGGGCTGTTTATCAAATACCACCAGACTGTTTGCAGAAGAGATCATGGTCATCGCGAGTTTACCAGGCCACAGTAACTTAACCTTCACCCCGTTATAAAAACCAAAACAGTCATCCCAGGGACCGGCTTGAGGAGAGATACGATTTCCAGTTGGCAGTTCATCACTACCCGCTTCTTCTTGCCAGTCCGCATCAAAAAGCACCTGCAACGATTCTGTATTTTGCGGAGTCAGCTTTTTCGCAAACCACGGATGCCAGCCAGCGGAGGCCGGGAATGTATCGGCATATGAATGGACTTCCAGTTGCAAAACCAGCGCATCGTTCTCCAGCAAAAAAGTCTGAATCACTTCCCCTTGCCAGGGCCACGGTGAAGCCAGGGGCATACGTAAAGTCAGGGAATCTGCTGTTTTGTCGATGATTTCCCACGTTGAGTAACAAGCCATACCATGCAACGCATGTGGTGGTTTATTGGCGGGTAAAGAATAACATTGCCCACCAGCATTCAGCGTCGCATTCCCCAGTCGCCCTGCCCACGGCACCATTGGGAAACAGCCATACTGAAAAGCTCTGCGCTGCGGCTGCCATTGGCGTAATACTTCAGAACCAAATGCCTTTAACGAGGTTATCCTGGCACCATCATGCGGATAAATCTGCAGGTGAATATTGCCTTTTTCCAGCGTCACTAACTCTCCTACAGGCCCAGGCCATGGCGCGTCAAACGCCTGTTGTAGCGCCAGGTAATGCTCGTTTTTTCGTTCAGTTTTCATGAGATTGTTCCCTGATGTAGCGGTAAGAAGCGGTTTCTTGTTCATCGGTCGGCTCAATCAGCCAGACGCAAACAAAGGAAAGAACTGAGACAGCAAATAAAAACAGAGCGACATACCACGGTTTTCCTCCCCCTAGCGCCAGCAAACTTGAGGCGATAAGGGGGCTTAGTCCGCCAACAATCGCGGAAAATTGATAAGCAAAAGAAAGGCCGGTATATCGTACTTTGGTACCGAACATGCGGGTGAAAAGTGTTGGCTGCACGGCAAACATCATCGTCGGACCTAAGTTGTAGCCGAGGATCATACTGCACCAGATGATGAGCGTACTTTTGCTATCCAGTAATAAGAAGAAAGGAAACGCGAACAGGACACAAAATCCTGCTCCCGACAAATACAGACTTTTTTGACCTATACGATCTGATAACCATCCAACCAATGGACAACTGAAAATACCGATCGCCGAGGCAATCAACATACCCGTCAGGGGAATATCTCGCGACAATGCTAATTGGCTGGAAATATAGACAATACCAAAGGCGGGTAATGCTGCCAACTTACTGATTTAGTGTATGATGGTGATTTTAAGGTGCTTGCGTGGCTTCCATTTCCATCAGATGTCCTTCCTGCTCCGCTAC
>NZ_MECT01000129.1:0-5606 GCF_001722145.1 Shigella sp. FC1544 | reverse complement strand
GCAGCGAATTGAGCGGCATAACCTGAATCTGAGGCAGCACCTGGCAAGGCTGGGACGGAAGTCGCTGTCGTTCTCAAAATCGGTGGAGCTGCATGACAAGGTCATCGGGCATTATCTGAACATAAAACACTATCAATAAGTTGGAGTCATTACCCACCACATATTGAACCCCTGCCTCCGGATCACCATACCGCTGCAGATTACTTACGCCAGTTTGATTTGCTTGTCCTGAATTTTATCTCTCGCGGTAATTTTGTCATACTCCCCCGATTATGGAGTAACTCTGAGGTTCACAGATGGTTCGTCAATAAAGATCCTAACTTGATCACCTCCATTCTCGACATAACAGACGGCGAATTAAAAGAGGATTTATTGCAAAGCCTGATGGATTCATTAGGTTCTAACAAACATGTACTACCCGAAGTCTGCATCTGCTTTTTATCCCTTTTAGCAGAACAAGAATCTCCTCATTTTCAGGACTTTTTTTTATTTTTCGCCAATATGTTATTGCACTATCACCAATTTATGAATCCCAATGAAAGTGATCTGAATGACATGTTGATGCCAGCATCATTAAGTGATGATAAAATTATCAAGCATATGGCGCGCAGGACCCTCAAACTGTTTGTAAAAAATGAAACGCCGCCAAAAGTTACTCACGAAGACCTGGTGAAAAACAGGCCTCGCTCCCCTGTCAGACCACCTATACCCGCAACCGCCAAAACGCCAGACCTCCCTGAACGTCATTAAACCGTGATGTTACCGACTCTCTGACGCGGAACAGAATCAGCGTCAGAGAAACGGAAAACGCGATCCAGATCACAAATGCATTGTATTCACATCATTAACCGTTTTAAGATCATTTCATCACTTTTTCGCAACTCACCCGATAATCTGTTATGACAACAAACACTGTTTCCCGCAAAGTGGCGTGGCTACGGGTCGTTACGCTGGCAGTCGCCGCCTTCATCTTCAACACCACCGAATTTGTCCCTGTTGGCCTGCTCTCTGACATTGCGCAAAGTTTTCACATGCAAACCGCTCAGGTCGGCATCATGTTGACCATTTACGCATGGGTAGTAGCGCTAATGTCATTGCCTTTTATGTTAATGACCAGTCAGGTTGAACGGCGCAAATTACTGATCTGCCTGTTTGTGGTGTTTATTGCCAGCCACGTACTGTCGTTTTTATCGTGGAGCTTTACCGTTCTGGTGATCAGTCGCATTGGTGTGGCTTTTGCACATGCGATTTTCTGGTCGATTACGGCGTCTCTGGCGATCCGTATGGCTCCGGCCGGGAAGCGGGCACAGGCCTTGAGTTTAATTGCCACCGGTACAGCACTGGCGATGGTCTTAGGTTTACCTCTCGGGCGCATTGTGGGGCAGTATTTCGGTTGGCGAATGACCTTCTTCGCGATTGGTATTGGGGCGCTTATCACCCTTTTGTGCCTGATTAAGTTACTTCCCTTACTGCCCAGTGAGCATTCCGGTTCATTGAAAAGCCTCCCGCTATTGTTCCGCCGCCCGGCATTGATGAGCATTTATTTGTTAACTGTGGTGGTTGTCACCGCCCATTACACGGCATACAGCTATATCGAGCCTTTTGTGCAAAACATTGCGGGATTCAGCGCCAACTTTGCCACGGCATTACTGTTATTACTCGGTGGTGCGGGCATTATTGGCAGCGTGATTTTCGGTAAACTG
The DNA here is from genome assembly GCF_001722145.1 of Shigella sp. FC1544. Classification (NCBI taxonomy): domain Bacteria; kingdom Pseudomonadati; phylum Pseudomonadota; class Gammaproteobacteria; order Enterobacterales; family Enterobacteriaceae; genus Shigella; species Shigella sp. FC1544. Next base: position 3,903 of record NZ_MECT01000129.1, on the reverse strand, counting down.
GGTAATCAGTATGCGTCTGCGTTGGTGAGTACGGCGATTGCGCTGTTGCTGGTGTGTCTGGCACTGCTGCTACCTGCGGCGAACAGTGAAATACACCTCGGGGTGCTGAGTATTTTCTGGGGGATCGCGATGATGATCATCGGGCTTGGTATGCAGGTTAAAGTGCTGGCGCTGGCACCAGATGCTACCGACGTCGCGATGGCGCTATTCTCCGGCATATTTAATATTGGAATCGGGGCGGGTGCGTTGGTAGGTAATCAGGTGAGTTTGCACTGGTCAATGTCGATGATTGGTTATGTGGGCGCGGTGCCTGCTTTTGCCGCGTTAATATGGTCAATCATTATATTTCGCCGCTGGCAGTGACACTCGAAGAACAGACGCAATAGTTGAAAGGCCCATTCGGGCCTTTTTTAATGGTACGTTTTAATGATCGTTAATAATAAACTGCACACCCATACATACCAGCAGGAATCCCATCAGACGGGAGATCGCTTCAATGCCACCCTTGCCCACCAGCCGCATAATTGCGCCGGAGTTGCGTAGGCTTCCCCACAAAATAACCGCCACCAGGAAAAAGATCAGCGGCGGCGCAACCATCAGTACCCAATCAGCGAAGGTTGAACTCTGACGCACTGTGGACGCCGAGCTAATAATCATCGCTATGGTTCCCGGACCAGCGGTACTTGGCATTGCTAGCGGCACAAAGGCAATATTGGCACTGGGTTCATCTTCCAGCTCTTCCGACTTGCTTTTCGCCTCCGGTGAATCAATCGCTTTCTGTTGCGGAAAGAGCATCCGAAAACCGATAAACGCGACGATTAAGCCGCCTGCAATTCGCAGACCGGGAATCGAAATGCCAAATGTATCCATCACCAGTTGCCCGGCGTAATACGCCACCATCATGATGGCAAATACGTACACCGAGGCCATCAACGACTGACGATTACGTTCGGCACTGTTCATGTTGCCTGCCAGGCCAAGAAATAACGCGACAGTTGTTAATGGGTTAGCTAACGGCAGTAACACCACCAGCCCCAGGCCAATTGCTTTAAACAAATCTAACATTGGTGGTTGTTATCCAGTGTATCTGGGTTATCAGCGAAAAGTATAAGGGGTAAACAAGGATAAAGTGTCACTCTTTAGCTAACCTTGCATCGCATTGACCAAAACTTGAACCGATTTAGCAAAACGTGGCATCGGTCAATTCATTTATTTGACTTATACTTGCCTGGGCAATATTACCCCCTGCGACTAATTACTTGCCAGGGCAACTCATGTGAAAAGTACCAGCGATCTGTTCAATGAAATTATTCCATTGGGTCGCTTAATCCATATGGTTAATCAGAAGAAAGATCGTCTGCTTAACGAGTATCTGTCTCCGCTGGATATTACCGCGGCACAGTTTAAGGTGCTCTGCTCTATCCGCTGCGCGGCGTGTATTACTCCGGTTGAACTGAAAAAAGTGTTGTCTGTCGACCTTGGAGCACTGACCCGTATGCTGGATCGCCTGGTCTGTAAAGGCTGGGTTGAAAGGTTGCCGAACCCGAATGATAAGCGCGGCGTACTGGTAAAACTTACCACCAGCGGCGCGGCAATATGCGAACAATGCCATCAATTAGTTGGCCAGGACCTGCATCAAGAATTAACAAAAAACCTGACGGCGGACGAAGTGGCAACACTTGAGCATTTGCTTAAGAAAGTCCTGCCGTAAACAAAAAAGAGGTATGACGATGTCCAGACGCAATACTGACGCTATTACCATTCATAGCATTTTGGACTGGATCGAGGACAACCTGGAATCGCCACTGTCACTGGAGAAAGTGTCAGAGCGTTCAGGTTACTCTAAATGGCACCTGCAACGGATGTTTAAAAAAGAAACCGGTCATTCATTAGGCCAATACATCCGCAGCCGTAAGATGACGGAAATCGCGCAAAAGCTGAAGGAAAGTAACGAGCCGATACTCTATCTGGCAGAACGATATGGCTTCGAGTCGCAACAAACTCTGACCCGAACCTTCAAAAATTACTTTGATGTTCCGCCACATAAATACCGGATGACCAATATGCAGGGCGAATCGCGCTTTTTACATCCATTAAATCATTACAATAGCTAGTTGATAACGTGACAACGTCACTGAGGCAATCATGAAACCACTTTCATCCGCAATAGCAGCTGCGCTTATTCTCTTTTCCGCGCAGGGCGTTGCGGAACAAACCACGCAGCCAGTTGTTACTTCTTGTGCCAATGTCGTGGTTGTTCCCCCATCGCAGGAACAACCACCGTTTGATTTAAATCACATGGGTACTGGCAGTGATAAGTCGGATGCGCTCGGCGTGCCCTATTATAATCAACACGCTATGTAGTTATTGTCAGGCTCTGATCACAGAGCCTGACATCTCCGTAATATCTTCCTCAAGTCTCAAATATTTTCGCCATTGTTGGCGATGAGATCCCGATACCAGTAAAACGACGCTTTACGTATCCGTTCCAGCGTTCCCTTCCCTTCGTTGTCTTTATCGACATAAATCATTCCGTAGCGCTTTTTCATTTCCCCTGTTCCGGCAGAAACCAGGTCAATGCAGCCCCACGGGGTGTAGCCAATTAAGTCAACACCATCTTCAACTACGGCTTTTTTCATTTCCCGAATATGGGAAGCAAAGTAATCAATGCGATAGTGATCGTTCACCGTGCCGTCAGCTTGTCTCTGGTCAACCGCACCAAATCCATTTTCGACAATAAACAGCGGCAACTGGAAATGATCCCAGAACCAGTTGAGTGAATAACGTAGCCCTGCCGGATCAATTTGCCATCCCCATTCGGATGTATCGATATAAGGGTTGCTGACCAAATCTCGTGGTTCAACATAATCCAGTTGCGGGTTATCGGGCGAAAATTGTGTCGTAAAAGACATGTAGTAGCTAAAGCCGATAAAGTCGACACAACCACTGGCAAGAATCGCGTTATCTTCTGGTGTGATATCGAGGTTGAATCCTTTCCTGGCAAAGTAATTCAGCATATGTTGCGGATAATATCCACGAGCATGAACATCAGTAAACCAGTAACGACGATGCATTGCTTTCGTGGCCATCATCATATCGTTGGGTACACACGTCAGAGGATAGATGGGATACATGGCGATCATACAGCCAATGTTAAATTCAGGATTGATCGATTTTCCAGTCTGTACCGCCTGGTACATTATTTGTTCGCGCTCATTGATATCTTCCTCTGGCGAATACAAGATACCGGAATTAGTAAATGGACACAGGCTTTCGCTGAAATTCACCTGATTATTGATTTCGTTAAACGTCATCCAGTACTTTACTTTTTCTTTATAGCGCGTGAAAACCGTTGATGCGAAGCGGATAAAAAAGTCGATCAGTTTACGGTTTCGCCAGCCACCATATTTTGTCACCAGATGATAAGGCATCTCAAAATGTGAAAGCGTCACCACAGGTTCCATTCCCTGCTTAAGGCATTCATCGAACAGATCATCATAAAATTGTAAACCCTCTTCATTCGGCTCCTGTTCGTCACCTTGCGGAAAGATTCGTGTCCAGGCAATGGAAGTTCGAAAGCATTTGAATCCCATCTCGGCAAATAACTGAATATCTGTTTTATAGCGATGATAAAAATCAATTGCTTCATGATTGGGATAATTAAGCCCGTCGATAACGCCTTCTGTCACTTCACGCGGCACCCCGTGAGCGCCAGCAGTCATCACATCAGCGATACTGATGCCTTTTCCTCCTTCATTCCAGCCACCTTCCAACTGATGCGCGGCTACCGCGCCGCCCCATAAATGAAGTGGTCAACAAAAACTGGCCACCGAGTTAGAGTTTTTCCAGTATCGATTTTCCGATTCGTTTGGGGGTAACCCACCGTTATATTCGTGCGGTCTT
>NZ_MECT01000128.1:0-5620 GCF_001722145.1 Shigella sp. FC1544 | reverse complement strand
AATCATCTGTACTCCAATGACTAGTCTAAAAACTAGTATTAAGACTATCACTTATTTAAGTGATACTGGTTGTCTGGAGATTCAGGGGGCCAGTCTAAAAATTCATCGCTGTATCCGCCTGATTAAATTCACATTTTATCTGCTGGGCGCACTATTAGTGGTAGTGGCTGGTGGAATCTATGCGCTGCAAATGAAGGGTAAAAGCGGTGTCAAGCTAGTAGTGGCAAAAGAAATTCATTAATACGACACGTTTCATTAAGATTTTCCTCAGGTAACCACCTATAGTCATTGTCGTTAATAAAAACGACAGGCGATAGGGTATGGCAGTTTCAGCAAAGTACGACGAATTTAATCACTGGTGGGCAACAGAGGGCGACTGGGTTGAAGAGCCTAACTATCGCCGTAATGGTATGAGCGGGGTGCAATGCGTCGAGCGCAACGGCAAAAAGCTGTATGTAAAGCGCATGACGCATCATCTGTTTCATTCTGTACGTTATCCGTTCGGCCGACCAACGATTGTCCGTGAGGTTGCGGTAATTAAATAACTGGAACGGGCCGGTGTCATCGTGCCGAAGATCGTTTTTGGTGAAGCGGTGAAAATTGAGGGTGAATGGCGAGCGTTGCTGGTGACTGAAGATATGGCGGGGTTCATCAGCATTGCTGACTGGTATGCCCAGCATGCAGTATCGCCTTATTCTGACGAAGTACGGCAAGCCATGTTGAAAGCAGTGGCGCTGGCGTTTAAGAAAATGCATAGCATTAATCGTCAGCATGGCTGTTGTTATGTTCGCCATATCTATGTGAAAACAGAAGGTAAGGCAGAAGCTGGTTTTCTTGACCTGGAGAAAAGTCGTCGCCGCTTGCGTCGCGATAAAGCGATTAATCATGACTTCCGCCAGCTGGAAAAATATCTGGAGCCAATCCCCAAAGCGGACTGGGAGCAGGTGAAAGCGTATTACTACGCCATGTAATCGTTGTAGGCCAGATAAGACGCATAAGCGTTGTATCTGGCACTACAACCAATTCACATCTCGATTTCAATATCGCCTTTTGCCCGGCAACAACAGGGCAAAATTTCCCCCGGCTGAATAAAGGCTAACGGTTCGGCAATCCAGTCAACTTGACCTGCAACCAGGCGTGTGCGACAGGAGCCGCAGTAACCTTCGCGACACTGGTACTCAACCGCCACATTGTGGGATTCCAGCGCTGCCAGAAGGGAAGGGTGTTCATCCTGGCACAGCAGTTGTGTGCCAGTGATGCGCAGGGTAACGCGGGCCATCAGAGCTGGAAGTTACTCAAATCGTCGGTGTCCACTTCCGAGTCAATCTGCCCGACCAGATAAGAACTGACTTCCACTTCCTGCGGAGCAACCTGCACGTTATCAGACACCAGCCAAGTGTTGATCCACGGGATCGGGTTGGAGCGCGTCTGGAACGGCAGATCCAAACCGACTGCCTGCATACGGATATTGGTGATGTATTCAACGTACTGGCAGAGAATGTCTTTATTCAGACCAATCATCGAACCGTCGCGGAACAGATAATCCGCCCAGTCTTTCTCCTGTTGAGCTGCCTGAACAAACAGGTCATAGCACTCCTGCTTACACTCTTCGGCAATTTCCGCCATCTCAGGATCGTCCGCGCCGCTGCGCAGCAGATTCAGCATATGCTGGGTGCCGGTCAGGTGCAGGGCTTCGTCGCGGGCAATCAGGCGAATAATTTTGGCGTTGCCTTCCATCAATTCGCGTTCTGCAAAGGCAAAGGAACAAGCAAAGCTGACGTAGAAGCGGATCGCTTCCAGCGCGTTAACGCTCATCAGGCAAAGATACAGTTTTTTCTTCAGCTCGCGCAGGCTAACGGTTACGGTTTTACCGTTAACGGTGTGGGTGCCTTCGCCCAGAAGGTGCCAGTAGCTGGTCATTTCGATCAGTTCATCGTAATAGCTGGAGATCCCTTCCGCACGTTTCTGGATCTGCTCGTTGGTGACGATATCGTCAAACACAATAGACGGATCGTTAACGATATTACGAATGATATGAGTATAGGAACGGGAATGAATCGTTTCTGAGAACGCCCAGGTTTCGACCCAGGTTTCCAGTTCCGGAATAGAAATAAGCGGCAATAGCGCCACGTTCGGACTACGACCCTGAATGGAATCCAGCAGCGTCTGATATTTCAGGTTGCTGGTAAAAATGTGTTTTTCGTGCTCCGGCAGCGCCTGGTAATCGATACGGTCGCGGGAGACGTCAACTTCTTCCGGACGCCAGAAGAAAGAGAGCTGCTTTTCGATCAGCTTTTCGAAGATGTCATATTTTTGCTGATCGTAGCGGGCCACGTTGACCGGCTGACCAAAGAACATAGGTTCTTTGAGCTGATCATTTTTCGTCTGTGAAAAGGTGGTATATGCCATGAGTGTGTCCTGTTGGGAGTTTAATGCCGGATAAGGCATTTTACGCCGCATCCTGTGCCTGATGCGACGCTGGCGCGTCTTATCAGGCCTACAAATCCGAGCCGTAGGCCGGATAAGGCGTTCACGCTGCATCCGGCATCTCAATATCAGATCTTACATGCGCCGCTTTCGCAGCCATCGTCCTGGATTGACGGTACCAGATCGTCCTGCGCGTCTTCAGCGCCGTCACGGGTGTTCTGATAATACAGCGTTTTGACCCCGAATTTGTAGGCGGTGAGCAGGTCTTTCAGCAACTGCTGCATCGGCACTTTTCCTGACGGGAAACGTGACGGATCGTAGTTGGTGTTAGCAGAGATCGACTGATCGATAAATTTCTGCATGATACCTACCAGTTGCAGGTAGCCATCGTTACCCGGCATTTCCCACAGCAGCTCATAGGCGTCGTGCAGGTGCTCGTAGTCCGGCACCACCTGGCGCAAAATACCGTCTTTCGACGCTTTGATGCTGACGTAACCGCGCGGCGGTTCAATACCGTTAGTGGCGTTAGAGATCTGCGAAGAGGTCTCGGACGGCATCAGGGCAGAAAGCGTGGAGTTACGCAGGCCGTGCGTTTTGATTGATTCACGCAATGCTTCCCAGTCGTAATGCAGCGGCTCATTAGCGATGGCATCCAGATCTTTCTTATAGGTATCGATCGGCAGGATCCCTTTCGCGTAAGTGGTTTCGTTAAACCACGGGCACGCGCCTTGCTCTTTAGCCAGCTCATTAGACGCTTTCAGCAGGTAATACTGAATCGCTTCGAAGGTTTTATGCGTCAGGTTGTTGGCGCTGCCGTCGGAGTAGCGTTTACCGTGCTTCGCCAGGTAGTAAGCGAAGTTGATCACACCAATACCCAGCGTACGACGACCCATCGCTCCACGTTTGGCGGCCGGGATCGGGTAATCCTGATAATCCAGCAGCGCGTCAAGTGCACGAACCGCCAGAATTGCCAGCTCTTCCAGTTCATCCAGGTTATTAATTGCGCCCAAGTTGAAAGCAGACAGCGTACACAGCGCGATTTCACCGTTCTCGTCGTTGACGTCGTTCAGCGGTTTGGTCGGCAGGGCTATCTCCAGGCACAGGTTAGACTGACGCACTGGCGCGATGGCCGGATCAAACGGGCTATGGGTATTACAGTGGTCAACGTTCTGAATATAGATACGACCGGTAGACGCACGTTCCTGCATTATCAGCGAGAACAGCTCAACGGCTTTCACACGCTGCTTGCGGATGCTGTCGTCTTTCTCATATTTGGTATACAGACGTTCAAACTCTTCCTGATCGGCGAAGAACGCGTCGTACAGCCCCGGTACGTCGGACGGGCTGAACAGGGTGATATCTTCACCTTTCAGCAGACGGGTATACATCAGTTTGTTGATTTGTACCCCGTAGTCCATATGACGCACGCGGTTGCCTTCCACACCACGGTTGTTTTTCAACACCAGCAGGCTTTCCACTTCCAGATGCCACATCGGGTAGAACAGCGTTGCCGCACCGCCGCGCACACCGCCCTGAGAGCAGGATTTCACCGCTGTCTGGAAATGTTTGTAGAACGGAATGCAGCCGGTATGGAACGCTTCACCACCGCGAATCGGGCTACCCAGCGCACGAATACGCCCGGCGTTGATGCCGATCCCGGCACGCTGGGAAACGTATTTAACAATCGCGCTGGAGGTGGCGTTGATGGAATCCAGGCTGTCACCGCACTCGATCAGTACGCAGGAGCTGAACTGACGAGTCGGGGTACGCACGCCGGACATGATTGGCGTCGGCAGCGAAATTTTAAATGTGGAAACCGCGTCGTAAAAACGCTTCACATATTGCAGGCGCGTTTCACGCGGGTAGTTCGAGAACAGGCACGCGGCAACCAGAATATAAAGGAACTGGGCGCTCTCATAGATTTCGCCGGTCACGCGGTTCTGTACCAGATATTTGCCTTCCAGCTGCTTAACGGCAGCATAAGAGAAGGTCATATCACGGTCGTGATCGATAAACGTGTCCATCTGCTTGAACTCTTCTTCCGTGTAGTCTTCCAGCAGATGATTATCGTATTTGCCCATCTCGACCATTTTCACCACGTGGTCGTACAGCGCAGGCGGCTCAAACTGGCCGTAGGCTTTTTTACGCAGGTGGAAGATCGCCAGGCGCGCGGCGAGATACTGATAATCCGGCGCATCACGGGAGATCAGGTCTGCGGCAGCCTTGATAATGGTTTCGTGGATGTCAGAGGTCTTGATACCGTCATAAAACTGAATGTGGGAGCGCAGCTCGACCTGGGAAATCGAAACGTTATGCAGTCCTTCTGCCGCCCAATCCAGAACGCGATGGATTTTGTCGAGATTGATGCGCTCTGTGCTACCGTCGCGCTTTGTCACCAGCAGATTCTGATTCATGTATGTCGTACCTGTTTTTGGAATTCTTTCCGCAATAGTTTCATGCAGACTACCTGTAGTACGGGAAGCTGCTTAGAACACTATATATAGGGGGTATGTTTGGGATTCACTGCAAGATAGTGTGAAAATGGCCCTCTTGCAAGTGCATAACTTTGTGGATAACTCAGGAAGGAAAAAGTGGCTTTCGCGCACCTTAGGTCAGACAAGGTGTCCGGGAAAGTCAATGGGAAGAGAAAAATTTGTTAAAAATAACTGTTCGGCGATTTCTTGAACGGCAGAATAGGTTGGATAAATTGATATAGATGGTTTATTAATCTTTTTGCTAATGATTGCAAAAATTGATCTAAGCACGAGTCATCACATAATCTGATGTATCAGTTGTGGTCAATATATAAGCGAATGTAAGCGATTGTTGATGTCGAAATGGTTGTTTTCTATTCGGTTATTGTTAAATGCGAAGCCATTTTGTTAATTTACCTTATATTATAAAAAAATTATTCATTACTTTAATTTAGTTTAAATATAACTGGTATCCCTTAAGGTTATTAACTTGAATTATGACGCACTGATATTATTCATCAAATAATAACAAAATAGCCATTGCATCGGGTTGGACAATTTACAAAAGAAAGATAACCCATATTGTATAATGCGTTTAAATATGCGGATTATCTTTCTACGCAAGGGTAATGCTGCCAACTTACTGATTTAGTGTATGATGGTGATTTTAAGGTGCTTGCGTGGCTTCCATTTCCATCAGATGTCCTTCCTGCTCCGCT
>NZ_MECT01000127.1:0-5660 GCF_001722145.1 Shigella sp. FC1544 | reverse complement strand
TAGTGCGCTGGGTTATCGCTCGCCACGGGAATATCTGCGGCAGCGGGCTTGTAATGGGTTAAGTGATAACAGATGTCTGGAAATATAGGGGCAAATCCAGAAATGGATAAATCGCAGCGCGATCCAGGTAAACGCCAGCATGATTTATTTCACGCTAAAGGTGTAGTGTCCTTTCGTTTTATGCCCGTCCACCGAAACAACATGCCAGTCAACGGTGTAGGTTCCGGGTTTCAGCGAATCGGCCAGTGGAACAATCAGTTGCTTTTGGTCCTGCTCATTTCGCTTCGCCGGTAATGTTTTAATATTTTCGTTTTTTGGCCCCGTGATTTTTGCACCACTGAATCCTGTTTCAACACCTTCCGAGAAGTTTAAAGTGATTGCCTGCGGTGCAGCTGTCACTTGCGCGTTTGCCGCAGGATACTGATGCGTTAAATGCGCATGTGCCCAGACGGAAGGTGTCACCAACGAAGTGGTCAGGATTGCCAGCGCGTAGCGAAGGGAGCGTGCAGTTGAAGCCATATTATCTATTCCTTTTTGTAATAACTTTTTTACAGAGCATAACCTTGTCTAATGTCTGAGTCGAGGATCATCAATTCCGGCTTGCCATCCTGGCTCACTCTTAGTAACTTTTGCCCGCGAATGATGAGGAGATTAAGAATGCTGAAGAATCTGGCTAAACTGGATCAAACAGAAATGGATAAAGTGAATGTCGATTTGGCGGCGGCCGGGGTGGCATTTAAAGAACGCTACAATATGCCGGTGATCGCTGAAGCGGTTGAACGTGAACAGCCTGAACATTTGCGCAGCTGGTTTCGCGAGAGGCTTATTGCCCACCGTTTGGCTTCGGTCAAACTGTCACGTTTACCTTACGAGCCCAAACTTAAATAAAACTTATACAGAGTTACACTTTCTTACATAACGCCTGCTAAATTATGAGTATTTTCTAAACCGCACCCATAATTTGCAGTCATTTTGAAAAGGAAGTCATTATGTCGTTCTGGAAAGTTGCAGCAGCGCAATATGAGCCTCGTAAAACCTCACTCACCGAACAGGTAGCTCATCATCTGGAGTTTGTGAGGGCCGCCGCCAGGCAACAATGTCAGCTGTTAGTTTTTCCATCGCTTTCTTTACTGGGGTGTGATTATTCGCGACGTGCCCTTCCTGCCCCACCCGATCTCTCACTGTTAGACCCGCTTTGTTATGCCGCAACGACCTGGCGAATGACCATCATTGCCGGCCTTCCCGTTGAATATAACGATCGCTTTATTCGTGGAATTGCGGTGTTCGCACCGTGGCGAAAAACGCCTGGGATCTACCATCAGAGTCATGGTGCATGTCTGGGCCGTCGTTCCAGAACCATCACGGTGGTCGATGAACAACCGCAAGGTATGGATATGGACCCGACCTGTTCACTGTTTACTACAGGGCAATGTCTGGGAGAACCCGACCTGCTGGCGTCGGCCCGTCGCTTACAATTTTTTTCACATCAGTACTCGATTGCCGTGCTGATGGCAAATGCCCGTGGTAACAGTGCACTATGGGATGAATATGGTCGTCTCATCGTTCGCGCCGATCGTGGTTCATTATTGTTAGTCGGTCAGCGTTCATCACAGGGTTGGCAAGGCGATATCATTCCATTACGCTAGGCTTTTTCGGCCTGGAGCATGCCATGTTGCGCATTATCGATACAGAAACCTGCGGTTTGCAGGGAGGGATCGTTGAGATTGCCTCTGTTGATGTCATTGACGGAAAAATCGTCAACCCCATGAGCCACCTGGTGCGCCCCGATCGTCCTATTAGTCCACAAGCGATGGCGATTCATCGCATCACCGAAGCCATGGTCGCCGATAAACCGTGGATTGAAGATGTGATCCCACACTATTACGGTAGTGAATGGTATGTCGCGCACAACGCCAGCTTTGACCGCCGCGTACTGCCTGAGATGCCCGGTGAGTGGATTTGCACTATGAAACTGGCCCGTCGTTTGTGGCCAGGGATCAAGTACAGCAATATGGCGTTATATAAAACACGGAAGCTCAATGTACAGACGCCGCCGGGCCTGCATCATCACCGCGCGTTGTATGACTGTTATATCACCGCCGCGTTGCTTATCGATATTATGAACACCTCCGGCTGGACGGCAGAACAGATGGCCGATATCACCGGACGTCCGTCGTTGATGACGACCTTCACCTTTGGCAAATACCGTGGCAAAGCGGTTTCCGACGTTGCCGAACGCGATCCGGGCTATCTGCGCTGGTCATTTAATAACCTGGACAGCATGAGCCCGGAGCTGCGTTTAACACTGAAACATTATCTGGAAAATACTTAATCCGCAGGCGTAGCGGGTAATGTTCCCTGCGCCAGCGCGACCAGAAAAGCATATTCCATCGCTACGCCTGCGTACGATTTAAAGCGGCCAGATTTACCGCCATGGCCTGAGTCCATGTCGGTACAGAGCAATAAAAGATGGTTATCGGTTTTCAGCTCGCGCAATTTAGCGACCCATTTTGCCGGTTCCCAATATTGCACCTGAGAATCGTGTAAACCGGTCGTTACCAGTAAATGCGGATAAGCCTGTGCGGTGACGTTGTCATACGGGCTGTAGCTTTTCATGTACTCGTAATATTGCGGATCCTGCGGGTTACCCCACTCTTCAAACTCACCAGTGGTAAGAGGAATTGATTCATCAAGCATCGTTGTTACAACATCAACAAACGGTACCTGGGCGATAACGCCGTGGAATAATTCCGGGCGTTGATTAATTGCAACGCCCATCAACATGCCCCCCGCACTCCCGCCCATCGCATAACAAAGCGAAGGAGAGCCATAGCCCAGTTTTAACAATGCATCGCAGGCATCAAGATAATCATTAAACGTATTTTTCTTCTTCAGAAATTTTCCGTCTTCGTACCATTGTTGCCCCAGCTCACCACCGCCGCGAACATGGACAATGGCGTAGACAAAGCCACGATCTAACAAACTCAAGCGGCTAAAACTGAAATCGGCATCAATACTTGCGCCGTAAGAACCATAGCCATACACCAGCAACGGGTTGTGTCCTTTGCGAAAATGTTTGCGATGGTAGACCAACGAAACCGGAACTTCGACGCCATCACGGGCGACTATCCACAGGTGTTCACTGCGGTAATTCGCCGCATCAAAACCAGGAACTTCCGTTTGTTTTAATACACGACGCTCACCGGTATCCATATCCAGTTCAAACAAAGTGTCTGGTGTGGTCATGGAAGAATAACCATAACGCAATCGCGCGGTTTCAGGTTCTGGATTGTAGGCAATCCAGGTCACATAGGCTGGATCATCAAAGGCAATACCAATGACTTCCCGGGTCTTGCGGTTAATTTGGCGCAAACTGGTTAACCCGCGCTGACGCTCTTCAACCACCAGCCAGTCGGTAAACAGCGTAAACCCTTCCAGCATGATGTTTTCGCGTGGCGGAATTAACTCTTCCCACTGTTGCTCATCACGCAGGCGGGTACGGTATAAGCCAAAGTTTTTGCCGTGGCGGTTGGAACGCAGATAAAACCGATGCTGGTAGTGATCAAGGCTGTATTCGTGATCTTTGCGGCGCGGCAGAAAAACAAACGGCTCGGCATCGGCCATTTCCGCGTCCAGCAGGCGAACTTCACTGGTGGTGGCGCTGGCCAAATGAATGACTACATAGTGCTTCGAGGTCGTTTTATGCAGGCTGACGTAATAGGTATCGTCTTTTTCTTCGTAGATCAGTTTATCTTGCGATGCTGGCGTACCGATGGCGTGACGCCAGACCTGATAAGGCAGCAGCGTCACCGGATGCTTGCGAACATAGTAGAAAGTCCAGGAGTCATTTGCCCAGACAAAGCTGGGTTCAACGTTATCCAGCAGTTCCGGGTACCAGTTACCAGTTTCCAGATTACGAAAACGAATGCCGTACTGGCGTCGGGAAAGAAAATCTTCTGCCAGCGCCATAATGGTGTTATCGGGCGTAATCGCCATTCCGCCCATCGAATAAAACTCACTATGAGCTGCGCGCTTATTGGCATCGAGCAATGTTTCCCACTCATCCCACTCTTCACTGAATGCCGATTGACGCTGGTAGATAGCATATTCACAGCCTGGTTCATAAATATGCCGATAGCGGTAGCCATTTTTGATGTAGGGCGCAGAAACTTCTCGTTGCGGAATGCGGTCGATGATTTCCTTTAAGATGCGATCCTGCAAGGCTTGTTGTGAGGCCATCACCCGATGACCGTAACTATTTTCTTGTTGCAGGTAGTCCAGGACTTCTGGCTGAGAACGCGTATCGTCCCGCAGCCAGTAGTAATTATCGATGCGCGTATCGCCATGAAGCGTCATGGCGTGGGGAATGCAGGCGGCTTTTGGTAGCATGTTATTGTTCTTTCTGGTTGAAACATCTTATTAAGGGTGGCAAAACTCACCGGGGATGCAAGCGAAACAGGGGAGTCATTGCTTAGATGATGACAGGTAATGGCGCGGATATCGAATGTTATGCAGACAGAGAAAATCAGCCTGTTCAAATGGCTGTGCGATTCTGGATAGCCCGAAATAGTCAACTTCAGGCTATCCAGAGAGCGGAATTATTCCGCCAAAGTGCGTTTTTGCTGTTCGAGATCGCGTTCAATGCCGTCACGAACATCCTGGGGGATTTTCAGCGCGTCACCCAGTGCATTCAGGTAACTGCGTTCCATAAAATGGTCAATATCAATAGCCGCGCAACTCAGGAAATAGATTTCCAGCGCCTCTTCTTCATTGCGGACCCCGGTAGCCAGACGTTGTGGATCCAGCGGTTGTTCGATTGCCTGCTCAATGAGTACACGCCCCTGCTCTTCCACGCCGGCTTCACGCAATTGCTGGTCGATTGCCGCACGTTCTTTGGCATCAATATGACCATCACTTTTAGCGGCAAAGACCAGCGCAAGGATCAAACGTTCTGTACGCTCATCCAGCGGCGTACTTTGCGCGCCAAACTGCGGTTCGTCCTGATGCGCCGCGCGAATTTTATCTTTGTATTTATTCCACAGCACCGTACCCGCTACCGCTCCGCCGCCAACCAGTAACGCGTTGGTGCCATATTTCGTAAGAAGTTTACGTGCTGATTTATTTGCGACCAGCAGCCCAGCCAGTCCGCCTAATGCGCCTGGCACTAACAGTTTGCCCAATCCCTGATCCGCAGACGAGGAGATAGAAGAACTGCTTTGCCCAAGCAGGGATTGCAGTTGATTTAACCAGTTAGCCATATTTGCTCCTGGTGATGCTGCCAACTTACTGATTTAGTGTATGATGGTGTTTTTGAGGTGCTCCAGTGGCTTCTGTTTCTATCAGCTGTCCCTCCTGTTCAGCTACTGACGGGGTGGTGCGTAACGGCAAAAGCACTGCCGGACATCAGCGCTATCTCTGCTCTCACTGCCGTAAAACATGGCAACTGCAGTTCACTTACACCGCTTCTCAACCCGGTACGCACCAGAAAATTATTGATATGGCCATGAATGGCGTTGGATGCCGGGCAACTGCACGCATTATGGGCGTTAGCCTCAACACGATTTTACGTCACTTAAAAAACTCAGGCCGCAGTCGGTAACCTCGCGCATACAGCCGGGCAGTGACGTCATCGTCTGCGCGGAAATGGACGAACAGTGGGG
>NZ_MECT01000126.1:0-5712 GCF_001722145.1 Shigella sp. FC1544 | reverse complement strand
CCGTCGACCGTCCGGCACGGTCCATCACAGTGATAAAGGTTCTCAGTATGTATCGCTGGCCTACACACAGCGGCTTAAGGAAGCCGGATTACTGGCATCAACAGGAAGTACAGGCGACTCGTATGACAACGCGATGGCGGAGAGCATCAATGGTCTTTACAAAGCGGAGGTAATACACCGTAAGAGCTGGAAAAACCGTGCAGAAGTGGAACTGGCCACACTCACGTGGGTGGACTGGTATAACAATCGACGATTGCTGGAAAGGCTGGGCCATACTCCTCCGGCAGAAGCAGAAAAAGCTTATTATGCTTCCATCGGAAACGATGATCTGGCAGCCTGAGTTCACAGATAAAACACTCTCCAGGAAACCCGGGGCGGTTCATTGACTATAAAATCAACCTGTTGGATGAAGATGACAGCTTCTACGCTGCCAATGGCATCTCTACCGATGATATTGTCGCTTTAGGTCTGGTTTATCAGTTCTAAATCCTCCTGCCCGCTGTTATGGCGGGCTTTTTCTGCTTATTCTTCCTCCTTTGATCTAAATTAAAAATGTGAACTCCATCATTACACAAAAAGTGTCATCTGGCGTTACACTTTATGCGGATACTAAAACAGGAGGTTTTATGAACAGAACGATTCTTGTCCCTATCGATATTTCCGATTCAGAATTAACTCAACGCGTGATTAGCCACGTTGAGGCAGAGGCAAAGATTGACGATGCAGAGGTTCATTTCCTGACGGTAATACCTTCACTGCCCTACTATGCCTCTCTGGGTTTAGCGTATTCCGCAGAATTACCGGCAATGGATGACCTGAAAGCGGAAGCCAAATCGCAACTGGAAGAGATCATTAAAAAATTTAAACTGCCAACCGACAGAGTGCATGTCCATGTTGAGGAAGGCTCGCCCAAAGACCGCATTCTGGAATTGGCGAAGCAGATCCCCGCTCATATGATCATCATTGCTTCCCATCGACCGGATATCACCACTTATCTGCTCGGTTCCAACGCCGCAGCTGTAGTGCGTCACGCAGAGTGCTCCGTGCTGGTTGTGCGCTGACACTAACGCCCGCACATTGCTGCGGGCTTTTTGATTCATTTCGCAAATGTGCTGACATTTTCCCCTCTAATCCGTACCATACACGCCACTGTTTTTATATCAGATTTCTTATGCTGGGCATTCCGGCATGACGCATACTCTTCTGATGCCATATAACGAATTGAGTCGCTTTTAAATGTCGCAAAATCAAGAAATTAGTAAGAAAGAACAATACAACCTGAACAAGTAAGGGCAAAAATCACAACTATCTGACTCATAAGTATTTTATTTATTTTTCAATATGTTAAACATTATCAGCGACAACAATAAGCTACGATAACCCACTCTTTTTTTGCCCCATTTTTGCCATCAACAATTTTCCTCATAAAGTCATTTCAAAGCCTAATAGCTGCTCTACTTTTTTCCTCAATATCATGTCGCCAGCAGGAAACAACCTAATACCTGTTTTAGGCCTCAAAGCTGTTAGTGATAATTATTTTCATTTTGTATAGGTTATGCTATAAAACATAGCCGTTGCTATGTTTGTTCTAATTTTGCTCACTATAGGTACTAAATTATGCACTCAATAAAAAAAGTAACCATGCTCTTGGGGTGCCTCGCCCTCACCTGCTCGATCGCATTTCAGGCAAGTGCAACTGAAAAATTCAAGGTCATTACAACATTTACCATCATCGCGGATATGACCAAAAACGTGGCTGGAGATGCTGCAGAAGTCTCATCCATAACCAAGCCTGGTGCAGAAATTCATGAGTATCAGCCTACCCCTGGCGATATTAAACGTGCACAGGGGGCACAACTGATTCTCGCCAATGGTATGAATCTGGAATTGTGGTTCCAACGCTTTTACCAGCATCTCAATGGGGTTCCAGAAGTAATTGTCTCTTCGGGTGTGACGCCAGTAGGGATCACCGAAGGACCCTATGAGGGCAAACCTAATCCCCATGCATGGATGTCGCCAGATAATGCTCTGATTTACGTCGATAATATTCGTGATGCGTTGATAAAATACGATCCGGCAAATGCACAAACCTACCAACGTAATGCCGATACTTATAAAGCCAAGATTACCCAAACCCTTGCCCCCCTGCGTAAGCAGATTACGGAACTCCCTGAGAATCAGCGATGGATGGTCACCAGTGAAGGGGCTTTTTCTTATCTCGCACGCGATTTGGGGCTAAAAGAGCTTTATCTGTGGCCGATTAATGCCGATCAACAAGGAACACCGCAGCAGGTACGTAAGGTTGTTGATATAGTTAAGAAAAATCATATCCCGGCAGTCTTTAGCGAGAGTACGATTTCCGATAAACCAGCGCGTCAGGTTGCGCGTGAAACCGGCGCACACTACGGCGGTGTGCTCTATGTCGATTCCCTGAGCACAGAAAACGGCCCGGTACCTACGTATATCGACCTTCTTAAGGTTACTACCAGTACGCTGGTACAGGGAATTAAAGCCGGGAAAAGGGAGAAATAATGATGCAATCTGCAGGCATTGTCGTTAATGATGTTACTGTCACCTGGCGTAACGGGCACACAGCACTGCGCGATGCATCCTTCACAGTACCAAGTGGATCTATTGCCGCTCTGGTTGGGGTAAACGGTTCCGGAAAATCGACGTTGTTTAAAGCGATTATGGGATTTGTGCGTCTGACCAGCGGAAAGATATCTGTTCTGGGTATTCCCACGCGACAGGCGCTACAGAAAAACCTGGTTGCCTACGTCCCTCAGTCAGAAGAGGTTGACTGGTCATTTCCTGTACTGGTGGAAGATGTGGTGATGATGGGCCGCTATGGGTATATGGGTATGTTGCGTATAGCCAAAAAGAGGGATCGTCAGATTGTCACCGATGCGCTGGAACGTGTCGATATGGTGGATTTTCGCCATCGTCAAATCGGCGAGCTTTCCGGTGGACAAAAGAAACGCGTCTTTCTGGCGAGAGCGATTGCACAGCAGGGTGATGTGATCCTGCTGGATGAACCTTTTACCGGCGTTGATGTGAAAACCGAAGCGAAAATCATCAGCCTGTTGAGGGAGTTACGCGCGGAAGGCAAAACGATGCTTGTCTCAACGCACAATCTCGGCTCAGTCACGACATTTTGCGATTATACGGTCATGGTCAAAGGCACCGTCCTGGCAAGCGGGCCGACAGACACCACTTTTACAGCCGAGAACCTGGAGCTGGCTTTTAGCGGCGTACTGCGCCATGTCACACTTAACGGCTCGGAAGAAAGCATTATTACTGACGATGAACGCCCTTTTGTGGCACATCGACCGTCAGCGGTGCAGAGGGAAGCAAGATGAACGTGCTACTGGAACCCTTCAGCTATGAATATATGCTCAATGCGATGTGGGTCTCGGCAATGGTCGGCGGTCTCTGCGCTTTCCTGTCATGCTATCTGATGCTAAAAGGCTGGTCGCTGATTGGCGATGCGCTGTCGCACTCTATTGTCCCGGGTGTTGCGGGGGCATATATGCTGGGGCTTCCGTTTTCTCTGGGAGCCTTCTTTTCCGGCGGACTGGCAGCGGGCAGCATGCTGTTTCTTAACCAACGCACCCGCTTAAAAGAAGATGCCATCATCGGCCTGATCTTCTCGTCCTTTTTTGGCCTGGGGCTGTTTATGGTGTCATTGAACCCGACATCCGTGAACATTCAGACCATCGTCCTGGGCAATATTCTGGCAATCGATCCGGCGGATATCCTGCAACTCACTATCATTGGCATTCTCTCGATCATCGTGCTTTTTTTCAAATGGAAAGATCTTATGGTGACCTTTTTCGACGAGAATCACGCCCGTGCTATTGGATTACATCCGGGCAGATTAAAAATCCTCTTCTTCACCCTGCTGTCGGTTTCGACCGTTGCGGCGCTGCAAACGGTTGGTGCCTTTCTGGTGATCTGTCTGGTGGTGACTCCCGGTGCAACAGCATGGTTGTTAACCGATCGTTTTCCCCGCCTGCTCATAATTGCTGTAACTATTGGCAGTGTAACCAGTTTCCTCGGCGCGTGGGTCAGTTACTTTCTGGACGGCGCGACAGGTGGAATCATCGTGGTGGCGCAGACACTGCTGTTTCTTTTAGCATTTGTATTTGCGCCCACCCATGGACTTTTGGCAAATCGTCGGCGTGCGCATAAAGCGCTGGAGGATCGCTTATGATGGCATTATTACTGGAGCCACTGCAGTTCACCTTTATGAGTCACGCACTGCTGATTTCACTGGTAGTTTCCATACCCTGTGCGCTGCTGTCGGTCTTTCTGGTCCTGAAAGGTTGGGCACTGATGGGTGACGCGATGAGTCATGCGGTTTTTCCTGGCATCGTGCTTACCTGGATTCTGGGGTTACCTCTGGCTACAGGGGCATTCGTCGCCGGAGTATTCTGCGCGGTGGCGACGGGATACCTGAAAGACAACAGCCGAATCAAGCAAGATACAGTTATGGGGATTGTTTTTTCTGGCATGTTTGCCGCAGGTCTGATCTTGTATATTGCAATCAAACCAGACGTACATCTTGACCATATTCTTTTCGGCGACATGCTCGGGATAACCATCGGCGATATAATCCAGACGGTGATTATTGCCGGGCTGGTTACACTTGTTATTAGCGTAAAATGGCGGGATTTTTTGCTGTTCAGCTTTGATTATCAACAGGCGCAGGTAAGCGGTTTGCATACGAGATGGCTGCATTATGGGCTGCTGTGCATGGTTTCCCTGACCATTGTGGCGACGCTGAAAGCAGTAGGTATCATTCTCTCTATTTCTCTGCTCATTGCGCCTGGCGCCATTGCAGTACTCCTGACACAACGCTTTCATATTGCGCTCCTACTGGCGACTGGCATATCGGTAATAGTGTCAATGACTGGTGTCTGGCTGTCCTTTTTTATCGACAGCGCACCAGCTCCGACGATTGTCGTCTTATTCGCGGTCGTGTTCATCATGACGTTTACCGTTACCAGCATCAACGCACGCACAAAGGGAAACGCCCATACACAGGATCTGTTATCACCCAATTAGCACAATATCCGAGGACAGCATCGTCCGCCAGCCTACAGAAGTCCGGAAAGCCATGGAAGGTCGTTGGGAGGAGGTACGAATTCTATCATGCAAAAAATACGTAAAATCGATAACGCCTAGAAATCATTCAATACTCGCACTATCGAAAGTTTACCAGCTAACCGCGGCACGTTCCTGCATACGACGTGCCGCAGCTTCTGTTATTCCACGATAAAATTCCTAACCGAATTCAAATCCTTCAGACTATTCAGCTCTTCCTTCAGCTCCCGCTGACGGCGATAAATCGTAAGCGCCCCGAGAAGTACGTAGCGTAAGGATTATTTTACAGACGAGAAGTTCCAGGGCAGCAGTTCATGCACTTGGTTCGACGGCCAGTCATTGAGCTTCTCGATCACTTCGCGCAACCAGTCCTCCGGCTCCACTTCGTTCTGTTTGCAGGTGACCAGCAGACTGTAGATGATCGCCGCACTTTCTCCTCCCTTGTCTGAGCCGAAAAAGAGATAATTTTTTCTTCCAACCGCCACCGATCGTAACGCGTTTTCAGTAAGCGTCAACGGAGCACCGTATTGACGCTTATTTATTGGTGAGTGCTACGTTCCATGGCAGGAGTTCGTCAACACGGTTGGAAGGCCATTCCGGCAGTAC
>NZ_MECT01000125.1:0-5930 GCF_001722145.1 Shigella sp. FC1544 | reverse complement strand
TCGCAGCGTTACGGCTGCAATAAAGCCGGATATAAAGCTGCAACCTACCCGTCATGTCAAAACAATGGATGCCTTGCAAACGGGATGCGTTCATATAAATTATTGTGATGCAGCACGGACATATCGCCCAGCGTGGCAATCATGATGAGCTGGCGCAACAAAGCGGCTGGTATCGCGATATGTATCGCTATCAACAACTGGAGGCGGCGCTCGACGACGCTCCGGAAATTCGCGAGGAGGCCGTCGATGCGTAGTTTTAGCCAACTGTGGCCGACTCTCAAGCGTCTGTTAGCGTACGGTTCGCCGTGGCGTAAACCGCTGGGGATTGCGGTCCTGATGATGTGGGTTGCGGCAGCGGCAGAAGTCAGTGGGCCGCTGCTTATCAGCTATTTTATCGACAATATGGTAGCGAAAAATAACCTGCCGTTGAAAATGGTTGCAGGGCTGGCTGCGGCGTATGTTGGGCTACAACTGTTTGCCGCCGGGCTACATTACGCGCAGTCGCTGCTGTTTAATCGGGCGGCAGTAGGCGTAGTGCAACAGTTGCGTACCGACGTGATGGATGCCGCATTGCGCCAGCCATTAAGCGAGTTTGATACCCAACCCGTCGGGCAGGTGATTTCCCGCGTCACTAATGACACTGAAGTGATCCGCGATCTCTACGTTACCGTAGTGGCAACTGTCCTGCGTAGCGCCGCACTGGTGGGCGCGATGCTGGTGGCGATGTTCAGCCTCGACTGGCGAATGGCGCTGGTGGCGATAATGATTTTCCCGGTGGTGCTGGTGGTAATGGTGATATACCAGCGTTACAGCACGCCGATTGTCCGTCGTGTGCGCGCCTATCTGGCGGATATCAACGACGGCTTTAACGAAATCATCAATGGCATGAGCGTTATCCAGCAGTTCCGTCAGCAGGCGCGATTTGGCGAACGTATGGGGGAGGCCAGTCGTTCACACTATATGGCCAGGATGCAAACCCTGCGCCTCGACGGTTTTCTGCTGCGTCCGCTGCTGAGTCTGTTTTCATCGCTCATTCTTTGTGGCTTGTTGATGCTGTTTGGCTTCTCCGCTAGCGGCACCATTGAAGTAGGCGTGCTGTATGCGTTTATCAGCTATCTTGGGCGACTTAACGAACCCTTAATCGAACTGACCACGCAACAGGCGATGCTGCAACAGGCTGTTGTTGCTGGTGAGCGCGTGTTTGAACTGATGGACGGACCGCGCCAGCAATATGGCAATGATGATCGCCCGTTACAGAGTGGCACCATCGAAGTCGATAACGTGTCATTTGCTTATCGCGATGACAATCTGGTGCTAAAGAACATTAATCTCTCTGTGCCTTCGCGTAACTTTGTGGCACTGGTCGGGCATACCGGCAGTGGCAAAAGCACCCTCGCCAGTTTATTGATGGGCTATTACCCGCTAACGGAAGGTGAGATTCGCCTTGATGGTCGTCCATTAAGTTCGCTAAGTCACAGCGCGCTGCGCCAGGGCGTGGCAATGGTGCAGCAAGATCCGGTGGTGCTGGCGGATACCTTCCTCGCCAACGTGACGCTGGGGCGTGATATCTCCGAAGAACGCGTCTGGCAGGCGCTGGAAACCGTGCAACTGGCGGAGCTGGCGCGCAGCATGAGTGATGGTATTTATACGCCGCTGGGCGAGCAGGGGAATAATCTCTCCGTCGGACAAAAGCAACTGCTGGCACTGGCACGCGTGTTGGTGGAGACGCCGCAAATCCTGATCCTTGATGAGGCAACCGCCAGCATTGACTCCGGTACTGAACAGGCGATTCAACATGCTCTGGCGGCTGTGCGTGAACATACCACGCTGGTGGTGATTGCTCACCGCTTATCGACCATTGTTGATGCCGACACCATTCTGGTGCTTCATCGTGGGCAAGCCGTGGAGCAGGGCACTCACCAGCAACTGCTGGCGGCCCAGGGACGCTACTGGCAGATGTATCAACTGCAACTTGCGGGCGAAGAGCTGGCAGCCAGCGTGCGTGAAGAAGAATCATTGAGCGCCTGAATAGCGCAATATTTCATCGTTGGTGCAAAAATGTAACGCACTGTGCACTGTCATAGTGCGTTTTCATTTTCAATCTTCTTAACTTCCTGCTCTCTTTCTCGTTTTTCATTTCTGGCACACCGCTTGCAATACCTTCTTCGTGTAGCAGAACCATTACCGAATTCTGACCGGAGGGGATCTATGAAGCTGGTGACCGTGATAATCAAACCATTCAAGCTGGAAGACGTTCGTGAAGCGTTATCTTCCATTGGTATTCAGGGCCTGACCGTCACCGAAGTGAAAGGTTTCGGGCGTCAGAAAGGGCATGCCGAGCTGTACCGGGGGGCGGAATACAGCGTCAACTTCCTGCCAAAAGTAAAAATTGATGTGGCAATTGCTGATGACCAACTCGATGAAGTGATCGATATCGTCAGTAAGGCGGCTTACACCGGAAAAATTGGCGACGGCAAAATCTTCGTCGCTGAATTGCAACGCGTCATTCGTATTCGTACCGGCGAAGCCGACGAAGCGGCGCTGTAATCTCTGGCACACAGCAACAGGAACGAAAAATGAAGATAGCGATGATAAAAACTGGGCTTGCTTCACTGGCGATGCTGCCGGGACTGGTAATGGCTGCACCTGCGGTGGCCGATAAAGCCGACAATGCGTTTATGATGATTTGTACTGCGCTGGTGCTGTTTATGACTATTCCGGGGATTGCCCTGTTTTACGGTGGGTTGATTCGCGGCAAAAACGTGCTGTCGATGCTGATGCAGGTGACGGTGACGTTTGCACTGGTCTGTATTCTCTGGGTGGTTTACGGTTACTCGCTGGCGTTTGGTGAGGGTAACAACTTCTTCGGCAACGTTAACTGGTTGATGCTGAAAAACATCGAACTGACGGCGGTGATGGGCAGCATTTATCAGTATATCCACGTAGCGTTTCAGGGATCGTTTGCCTGCATTACCGTAGGCTTGATAGTTGGGGCGCTGGCGGAACGAATCCGCTTCTCAGCTGTGTTGATTTTCGTGGTGGTATGGCTGACGCTCTCTTACATTCCGATTGCGCATATGGTGTGGGGCGGCGGTTTGCTGGCTTCTCACGGTGCACTGGATTTCGCGGGTGGCACAGTGGTGCACATTAACGCCGCAATCGCCGGTCTGGTGGGCGCGTATCTGATAGGCAAACGCGTGGGCTTCGGTAAAGAGGCGTTTAAACCGCACAACCTGCCGATGGTCTTCACCGGGACTGCCATTCTCTATATCGGTTGGTTTGGCTTTAACGCCGGGTCAGCGGGCACGGCGAATGAAATCGCGGCACTGGCATTTGTGAATACTGTGGTCGCAACGGCGGCGGCAATTCTTGGCTGGATCTTCGGTGAATGGGCGCTGCGTGGTAAGCCTTCACTGCTGGGGGCGTGTTCTGGCGCGATTGCCGGTCTGGTCGGCGTGACGCCAGCGTGCGGCTACATTGGGGTTGGCGGCGCGTTGATTATCGGCGTGGTAGCTGGTCTGGCGGGCTTGTGGGGCGTTACCATGCTCAAACGCTTGCTGCGGGTGGATGATCCCTGCGATGTCTTCGGTGTGCACGGCGTTTGTGGCATTGTCGGCTGTATCATGACCGGGATTTTTGCCGCCAGCTCGCTGGGCGGCGTGGGCTTCGCTGAAGGTGTGACGATGGGTCATCAGTTGCTGGTACAGCTGGAAAGCATCGCCATTACGATCGTCTGGTCCGGTGTGGTGGCATTTATTGGCTACAAATTGGCGGATCTGACGGTTGGTCTGCGTGTACCGGAAGAGCAGGAGCTAGAAGGGCTGGATGTCAACAGTCACGGCGAGAATGCCTATAACGCGTAACAAGCACTGCAAAAAACAGCCGGACGGTTTTCACCTCCGGCTATTTTTTAATTGTGATTACGCATCACCCCTTCCTGAACGGTCGAGGCAACCAGTACGCCGTCCTGGGTATAAAACTCACCGCGCACAAAGCCACGTGCGCTGGACGCCGAGGTGCTCTCCACGCTATACAGCAGCCATTCATTCAAATTAAACGGGCGATGGAACCACATGGAATGGTCAATGGTGGCAATCTGAATCCCCGGTTCGAGAAAACCGATGCCGTGCGGCTGTAGAGCTACCGGCAGGAAGTTAAGATCAGAAGCGTAACCGAGCAGATACTGATGAACGCGCAGGTCATCCGGCACGCTACCATTTGCGCGGATCCACACCTGACGATGTGGTTCTGCGACGTGACCTTTCAGTGGGTTATGAAACTCCACCGGACGGACTTCCAGCGGACGATCGCAGATGAATTTATCTTTAAGCACTGGCGGCAGCAGGTGCGCCAGCGATTGGGCGATTTGCGTTTCCGAAGGCAGGCCATCAGGCGCTGGCGCGGACGGCATTGTTTTTTGATGTTCGAAACCCGCTTCTGGTGCCTGGAAAGAGGCCGTCATATAAAAAATCGGTTTGCCGTTTTGAATAGCAGCAACCCGGCGGGCGCTGAAGCTGTTACCATCACGCAGCGTTTCGACATCATAAATAATCGGTTTCTTACTATCGCCTGGGCGAAGAAAGTAGCTGTGAAACGAATGTACCAGCCGCTCTTCCGGGACGGTCTCTTTTGCAGCATACAAGGCCTGACCCACGACCTGGCCGCCAAACACCTGGCGTAAACCTAAATCTTCACTCTGGCCGCGAAAGAGTCCTGCCTCAATTTTTTCCAGATTTAACAATGCCAGTAAATTTTTTAGCGCCTGACTCATATAACTCTCCAGTAACAAAGCTGCCGCAGCAAGCCAAAGTGAGTTGAGTATAACGCAAATTTGCCACTGGTCCGATGGGTGCAATAATCTGAATTACGGGCTAATTACAGGCAGAAATGCGTGATGTGTGCCACACTTATTGACGTTACTATTTTGTTAACCACTCTTCCGGCGAGGAAAGTTAGCCCGCTGGTGCATTGATAATAAGGAGAAATGAATGAAACTCGTGCACATGGCCAGTGGTTTAGCGGTTGCGATTGCGTTGGCGGCTTGCGCAGATAAAAGCGCGGATATTCAGACGCCAGCCCCGGCTGCAAATACGTCTATTTCAGCAACACAACAACCTGCTATCCAGCAACCGAATGTCTCCGGTACCGTCTGGATCCGGCAGAAAGTCGCACTGCCGCCTGATGCTGTGCTGACCGTGACACTTTCTGACGCGTCGTTAGCCGATGCACCGTCAAAAGTGCTGGCGCAGAAAGCGGTGCGTACCGAAGGTAAACAGTCACCATTCAGCTTTGTTCTGCCATTTAACCCGGCAGATGTTCAGCCGAACGCGCGTATTCTGTTGAGTGCGGCGATTACCGTGAATGACAAACTGGTATTTATTACCGATACCGTTCAGCCGGTGATCAACAAGGGCGGAACTAAAGCCGACCTGACATTGGTGCCGGTGCAGCAAACCGCCGTGCCGGTTCAGGCCAGCGGTGGTGCAACGACTACCGTACCTTCGACTTCACCAACTCAGGTGAATCCGTCTTCGGCAGTTCCAGCTCCTACGCAATATTAAGCGACGTTAACCCTCTCCGCCCGGAGTAATGCCGATCAGTTAAGGATCAGTTGACCGATCCAGTGGCTGTGTAAGAATCCGGAAACGCTCACTTGTTTCCGGATTTTTTTATGCACATTGGACAGGCTCTTGATCTGGTATCCCGTTACGATTCTCTGCGTAACCCACTGACTTCTCTGGGGGATTACCTCGACCCCGAACTCATCTCTCGTTGCCTTGCCGAATCAGGTACTGTAACGCTACGCAAGCGCCGTCTTCCCCTCGAAATGATGGTCTGGTGTATTGTTGGCATGGCGCTTGAGCGTAAAGAACCTCTTCACCAGATTGTGAATCGCCTGGACATCATGCTGCCGGGCAATCGCCCCTTCG